>JBOHWM010000238.1:0-10891 GCA_050736555.1 Binataceae bacterium (SeqCode) | reverse complement strand
CTGCTTCCCGATCCGAACCCACGGTAGTTCTTGCCGCCGCCGCGCCAGCTCGTCGCCGCGCCGCGTAAGTTCTTTCTCCGCCTCGAGCAGTTCGATCCGCGCCGCCAGCCATTCTTCACGTGTCCCGGTTGTGCGTTTCGTCATCGCCCTTCTCTGCCTCCTTCGGGTGTTCTTCGTCTTCGTTCCGTTCTCGAGACGACGTGATAGGTTAGCGCCGGCTCTCGAATGGTGTGAGTTACAAGTGTGACGGGATTCCGATGGACTCGCTGATCACGGCCGCGGCGCGTGCGCTTAACGCGGGCGATCCCCTCGCCGCCTTAAACCGGGTCGCCCTGCGCGACGATGCGGCTGCGCTCGCACTTCGCGGCATCGCGATGGCGCAGATCGGCGACCTCATTCGCGCGAGGGCCCTTCTGCGACGTGCGGCGCGCGGGTTCGGTCCGAAAGAGGCCGTGGCCCGTGCGAGGTGCGTCGTCGCCGAGGCCGAGATCGCGCTCGTCTCGCGCGATCTCGGCTGGCCTGCGAAGGCGCTCGGCGCGGCGTGGGCGACACTCGAACAGCATGGCGACCGGGTGAACGCCGCGCATGCGCGGTATCTGGAGGTCCGGCGCCTCTTCCTGATCGGGCGTCTCGACGAGGCCGAGTGTAAGCTCCCTGAGCTCGACTCCGCACCCTTGGCGCCCGCATCGAGGACCGCCTTCGAGTTGGTGGTTGCGGGAATCGCGATGCGACGTCTCCGGACGAAGGTGGCGCGCGCCGCGCTCGCTCGGGCGGAGCGCGCCGCGCGCCACGCAGCCATCCCTGCGCTGACAGCGGAGGTCGAAAGCGCATCCCTCGTCCTCAACACGCCCGCGGCGCGCCTGATTGCGCGTGGCGAGGAGCGACTCCTGCTGCTTGAGGAGGTCGAGGCGTTGCAGGCGTCGAAAGCGCTGGTCGTGGACGCCTGCCGTCATCTCGTGCGTGACGCACGCACGCTGGTGTTACTCGCCAGGCGCCCGGTGTTGTTCGCACTCGCACGCGCGCTGGGCGAAGCATGGCCGGGAGACGTACCGAGGGACATGCTCGTCGCGCGCGCATTCGGAGCGAGGGTCGCCAATGAGTCGTATCGCGCAAGGCTGCGGGTCGAAGTCGGGAGGCTGCGCACGATGCTGCGGACGCTAGCCGGCGTAAGCGCGACGAAGCGAGGGTTTGCGCTGGCACCGCGCCGCGCACCAGAGGTCGTCGTGTTGGCGCGGCCGGTCGAGGAGCAGCATGCGGCGGTGCTCGCCTTGCTCGCCGACGCTGAGTCGTGGTCGAGCTCGGCCCTGGCGCTTGCGCTTGGAACAAGCCAGCGCACCGTGCAGCGGGCGCTCGATTCGCTTGCGGCGGCCGGCAAGGTGCAGTCGTTTGGTCGCGCGCGTGCGCGTCGTTGGATGACCCCGCCCGTGCCGGGATTCACGACGATCTTGTTACTCCCCGCGCCACTGCCGAGTGATTAGGATGGGAGCATGATTCAATCAGCCGAAATCCTCCGTGAGTACGGACCCTTTCCGGGTGTTGACCACGTGCATGGGGTTACGTTTGACGGTCAACACGTCTGGTTTGCGTCCGGCGACAAGCTGAACGCCTTCGATCCTGCGAGCGGTAAGACAGTGCGCTCGATCGATGCCGACGCGCATGCCGGAACGGCCTTTGACGGGCAGTACCTGTTTCAGCTCGCCGAGGATCGCATCCAGAAGATCGATCCGAAGACCGGCCGTGTGCTCGCCACGATCCCGGCGCCCGGCGGCGGTAACTCGGGACTCGCGTGGGCCGAAGGGACGCTCTGGGTAGGGCAGCATAGGCATCGGAAAATCCATCAAATCGATCCCCAAACAGGGACGATTCTTCGCACCATCGAGTCCAACCGTTTCGTCACCGGAGTCACCTGGATCGACGGCGAACTCTGGCACGGCACCCGGGACGGTGATGAGAGCGATTTGCGGCGAGTCGATCCTCGAACAGAAGAGGTACTGGAGAGGCTCGCGATGCCGTCTGGAGTGAGCGTTTCGGGGCTCGATGCCGACGGCGGCGATCGGTTCTTCTGCGGAGGAGGAAGGAGCGGGAAAGTGAGGACCGTCCGCCGGCCCAAGCGCGGCTCCGTGACGAGCAGCCGCTCCTAAATCGCCGTCGACTTCACGAGCAAGTAATCGAACCGGCCCTCGCGGGTAAGCATCGATAACTCGACAAGCACGCCCACTCGCGCGTGCGGTAGATCATCCGCTCTGTATCCCGACGCGCCGCTCGTCGACGCGCGAGAGCGATGCGCGTGCGGGCTTCAGAATTTTTCCTTGAAGGGACGCACCTCCAGTTCCATCGTCCACGCGCTGCGGTCCTGATGGGCCAGATGCCAGTAAGTTTCCGCAATCGCCTCGGGCTTGAGCAAATCTTCCCCGGTGCCGCCGCCATAGTCGCGGCCGGGGATATCGATGTTGCCGTCGACGTTGATCCAGGCGACATGGATCCCTTTGGGGCCGAGGTCGCGCGCGAGCGATTGCGCCAGCCCGCGCATCGCGAACTTCGCCGGGCCAAACGCGATCGACCTCGGACCGGCCTTCACTCCGGCGGTCGCACCGGTGAAAAGCATCGTGCCGCGACCGCGCGCGATCATGCCAGGCGCGAGCTTGCGCGCGCTGAGAAAAGCGCCATAGGCGTTGACCCGCCATGAGGCCTCATACTGCTCCGGGGTGATTTCCACAATCGTGCCCCACGTGCCACTGCCGGCATTATAAAGCAGCACCTCGGGATCGCCCAGGCGTTCGGCGATAGTGCGGAACGCGGCCTCGTGCTGCGCGCGGTCACCAACGTCGAACGAGACCTCGAGCACCGTACCGCCGCTGTCGCGGATTTCTCCGGCCAGCGTGCGCAGGTAATCGGCGCGGCGAGCGCCGATCGCTATTGCGTATTGTTTCGCGAAGCGCCGCGCCAAGGCGGCGCCCAGCCCCGGTCCGACTCCCAGCACCACCGCAACCGGTTTGCTTTCAGCCATGATTGATCTCCCCGTTGCACTAATTGGATGGCGTGAAAAATACGAAGGCGCGCGTTTCTATACTCTCGCGTGCGGGCGCGTCGGCCGGACTATCCGGATCGGCGAACGCGGTATGCGCGGTGAAACGGGCACGGCCGTCTGCGATGGTGTCGTAGCACTTCAGCAGCAAGGCCTCATCCGGCATCATTCTCGGAAAGTAGTACCAACGATGACGTGGATTATAGGTTACCGCGTAGGTCTCGCCACGACGGTTCGGATAAATCAGGTCGCTCGCGACGAAATCGTCAAGTCGAAGACTTTGCGCGTCGCATACCGCCAGCGGCGATTCCAGCACCGGCCCGCTGATCGGCCGCCATACGTTGATGATAGCGAAGCGGCCTTGCAGCAACGCGTCGGCCGTATCGGGGAAAAAATCCCGCACCCGCTGCGGCGCGGATTTCAACGTATAGTCATTGTGGACGCCCGTGGCGGGCTGCTTCACGCCTTTCTCGCCCGCCTTCGAGCGGGCCGTGTTGCGCACGATATGGTCGAAGACCACCACGCGCGCCGCGCCGGTCGCTTCACGCAACAGCCGTTCGCATTCGGGGTAATAGACCGCGCGAACTTCGCCATCATCGTAGAAGTCGCGCATCACGCTCGGATAACGCAAAAAGGCGAAACCCTCGCGGTCCAAAGTCAGCCGTCCGGCACATTCGCGGCCGTTGAGAACCGTTACGATTTCCTTCGCCACGCGCCGATTGGTGGAAGGTGCGCCGTCAGTCGGCGGATATGTATAATTGTACGGCTTCGCCTCCATCACTGCGAGATAATTGAGCGGCGCCTGCACCGCACTCACGCTTTCACGTTGGTCAACGCTGTTGATGCTTTCCATTTAACACCTCAAACCCCGGTATTGCTGCCATCACCCATGTCGACACGCTCATTTTTACCCGTCATCCCGAATGCGGCCGCGCAACGGCGTGGGACTGATGTGCGCGGTCTCGCCTGTTCTCATCCGATGAGCGCTGATTGACGATTCCAGCCGTTCGCCACGTCTCCATCACGAGTGCGACGCCGGCTTGCGTCACGCGTTTGCCGACAGCGCCGGACGTTGCGCTTCCCGGCGCGTCATAGCGGCCACGATGCAACCGCGCGCGCGTGGCGGCGGCGGCACCGGGGCCGGGTACCGCGATCACGTCGGCGGGTCCCAACTCACGCCCGTCCCCGCTCGTCACGCGGGTTGCGATCGGCTCGCGCGCGAGTCGATCCAACACCAACACCGGCGCGCGTTCGGGACCGACCACCCAGCGATCGCCCCATTCCCTCAACGCCATCATGAGTGGGAACAAGGCCCGCCCCTTGGTGGTCAGCCGATATTCGACCCGGCGTCCATCGCTGGCGTCCGCCGCCCGCTCGAGGATTTCGCGCCCGACCAGTTTCTTGAGCCGCACCGCCAGGATATTGCGCGCGATCCCAAGATGGCGTTGGAATTGATCGAAGCGGCGCGTGCCCATGAACGCCTCGCGGATAATCAAGAACGTCCACCATTCGCCGATTTGCTCGAGCGCGCGCGCAATCGAGCAGTTCATATGCGCGAAGGTCTTGCGTCGCATGATTGACACTTTACGAAAACACGTTTCATGATGCAACTAAGTCGCGAGGCCACGTTTCGCCGATGATCGTTTTTACGCACGCGCAAGCTAGGATGCGCATTGAAACAGGTTTTTGCGATTGTGCCGCAATCCGCGATTGGGCTACGGTCGTCGGTGTAGTCAACCTTTCCCGCCAGTTGCGACGGAGGTGTTATGCCCGATTCACGGGATGAGATTCACAAGGCGTCCGAACGCCT
Organism: Binataceae bacterium (SeqCode); assembly: GCA_050736555.1. Lineage (GTDB taxonomy): Bacteria > Desulfobacterota > Binatia > Binatales > Binataceae > JBOHWJ01. The sequence goes on along the minus strand of JBOHWM010000238.1, from coordinate 6,056 downwards.
GCTTGCGGATCGGCGGGCGATGGACGAATTCAACCAGGCGGTTATCAAGGAATTCCGCGCCAGCGGGGGAAAAGTCGCCGGTCAAATGAAGGGCATGCCGGTGCTGCTGCTGACCACCACCGGCGCCAAAAGCGGACGAGCGTTGACACGGCCGCTGGTCTACACCCGCGACGGCGAGCGCATCGTCATCGTCGCCTCTTACGGCGGCAACGATCATAATCCGCCCTGGTATCACAATTTGCTCGCCAACCCGCGCGCCACGGTCGAAATCGATTCGGACAAATTTACCGCCGAGGCCAGCGTCACTTCCGGCGATGAGCGCCGCACACTGTTCGAGCGTCACGCCCAGCGGATGCCGATTTTTGCCGATTACCAGGAGAAAACCCGGCGCCAGATTCCAGTCCTGGTGCTGAAGCGCGTGGCTTGAACGTGGCCGGTAATAGGAAGCCGCCATAACGCCGAGGCGCGCGAATGCGGACACAGGTTGGAATCGTCGGCGCGGGCCCGGCCGGACTGATGCTCGCGCATCTGCTGCGGCGCGCGGGAGTCGAGTCGGTGGTGTTGGAGACGCGCAGCCGCCAATACGTGCAGGAGCGTGTGCGCGCCGGCTTGCTCGAACAGGGCACCGTCGATCTGATGATCGAAAGCGGCGTGGGCGAGCGGCTCCGGCGCCTCGGGCTGGTCCATCACGGAATTGAGTTGCGCTTCGAGGGCCGCCGCCATCGTATCGATTTGAGCGGGCTGACCGGCGGCCGCACCATCACCATCTATCCGCAGGCGGAAGTGGTCAAGGATCTCACCGACGCGCGGCTGGCGGCCGGCGGCCAGGTGCTGTTCGAAGTCGAAGCGGTGGTTTCCGAGGACATCGCTACCGCCGCGCCGCGCGTGCGTTTCCGCCATGACGGCGCTTCGCATGAATTGCAATGCGATTTTCTTGCGGGTTGCGACGGCTCTCATGGCGTATCGCGGCCAAGCGTGCCGCACGGCGCATTGACGCTCTATGAACGGGTCTACCCCTTTGCATGGCTCGGCATCCTGGCCGAGGTGGCACCCTCGTCGGAGGAACTCATCTATGCGCGCCATGAACGCGGCTTTGCCCTGCACAGTATGCGTTCGCCGCAGCTGAGCCGGCTTTATTTGCAATGCGCGCGCGACGAGATGATCGCGAACTGGCCCGACGACCGCATCTGGGAGGAATTGCGGCGGCGCTTTGCCACCCACGACGGCTTTCATTTAGGCGAAGGTCCGATCGTCCAAAAGGGCATCACCGAGATGAACAGCCTGGTAGTCGAGCCGATGTGCTACGGCAATCTCTTCCTGGCCGGTGATGCGGCTCATATCGTGCCGCCGACAGGAGCCAAAGGGCTCAACCTGGCGGTTGCCGACGTGCGTGTGCTGGCGCGTGCCTTTGAGGAATTCTATCGCACGGGTTCACGCACGCTGCTCGATCAATATTCGGCCACCTGTCTGCGGCGGGTGTGGAAGGTGCAGCGTTTTTCGTGGTGGATGACCTCGATGATGCATCGCTTTCCCGAGGAGAACGCGTTTGACCGGCGCCGCCAGGTGGCCGAACTCGACTACGTCACCAGCTCGCGCGCCGCCTCACAAACGCTGGCGGAAAACTACGTGGGCTTGCCGATGGAATGAACCGCCGCGCGGCAGTTCCGGCGATGGAATTGTTCACCGTCAAAGTCCGCCGCCCGAACGTGCGCCGCGAACGAAACCCTCGATGATTAAATATTGGGCCAGTCTTTGAGAGGGCTTCAGAACGGGTTTCGGCCGAGAACCGGGAAAATATCGTCGTAAAAGACCTCGACGAGGCCGACCACCGCTATGCGGTCGCCGCCTGGCGCGGTGCCGTTTAGCGCGACCTGCGCGCCAACGCTCAACTCACAGAAATCGCCCAGGTATGCGAGGCCCGGCGTCAACCGGAAATCCGGCTTCGTGGTCAGGCGGGACGTCATAAACGATTGCGCATAGTTGAACTGGATGTAAGGCACGAACTCGGCCAACGGACGGCGCAGGTTGAGTGGTTCGACAAAGTCGTCGAGATACTCAAGGGAGTATTCAACTTCGAGATTGTCAAAAACGTCGCTGTTCGCCGGTCCTTGAATTCTGCCCGCGTATCCGATCTCCGTCTGCAGGGCCAGCGGCCGCAGATATTTGAGTGAAGGCGAATCCGGCAGATCGCCCAGCCCCTTGCCGAGCAGCACCTCGCCTCCCAGATGCGTGTAACCTTGATCGGCGATCCGCCGATTGCCTATGGGCACGACCAGAAATGGGCTCACCGTGAATTCCAGTTCATGCGGAGCCGACTTATAGACGGCCTGTCGGAAGTAAATGGAAAGGTCAGTGGAGCCCGTTATCTCGTGCTGGCGCGCCTGCGGTGTGATTCGTTCCCAGCCACCAGCAAACAAAAAGCTCGAATTGCCGCTCAACTGCTTTTCCAATTCGGGTACCAGCGAAAAATCATAGTCGCTTCGGCGCACGCTGAGATCGAAAGCATTGTCCGGGAACGCGTCGTTGCCAACTATAGGACTCAGAAAGATGCGGTTTCCGACTACGCCGTGAGCAAGGCTAACTCCGGGTATGAGCAAAATGAGCATCATGGCGATAAGGACCGAGCCCAAGGGTTGCTCCCTGAACCGGGAGCGGCTCGCCATTGGATAATTCTGACCGTTCATCAGACCAAGCCTCCGTGCAACCAAAAGAAAGAGGCATGCGCAGGCAGGGACGCCGGCACATGGCCAAGCTCGCGGGATAGTCGGGCGGACCTGCCCGACGACGCAGCGGCCATCAGGCCGGCTGCGGTCACGTCAAGCTGGAAGGCTGGTCAGATCAACAACGAAGAACGACTATGGAATCCTGTGAGTTTCCCGCAGCCGGGAGTCCTTGAAGAGGCAGTCTCGCGGATGCGCAGTGCGGGACCCGCATAAGGCCGGAAGCGGCGATTAGTACCGCTGCCGGTGGTGCAACCAGTCGCGAATTGTCCGTCCGATGAGAGTCAACGCTCAATCGGAAGTCCTTGCTCCCCCTGGGGCAACCGTCGGGTAGCCGGGGTGCCGCGCTATGAGAGCCTGGCACGAAATAGTTGCAACTCACGCCGACAGCCACTTCGAAATGGCAGTGGTTGCCCGGTCCCAGGCATAAAACTGTGCCCGGCGGAATTAAGACTCCGCTTGCCAGGACCACGAAGGCAAGCACGCTTGCGGCGGCGCTTCGAATAACTCACCTCACACGCAAAGCGTGCATCGGACATCAGAGCAAACGATTAAAGACCAATTGAGCCACACAGCGCCAAAATTCCAGCGTTCATTTAATTCTGAACGAGACAATACGCGTAATTCTGAACAGGACAATACGCGCAAGTCCTCCTCTCACCACTTCCAACACGATAATGGCTTTTATTGGTTGGAACGAGGCAGGGATCCAATCCGATTTCCGCTATCATAAGCACAATCCATGGCGGCAACGGATTGTCGACGGATAATGCTGGCCGAAGTTTTGCTCACATTGCGGCGGCTCCAAATAATTTTTCATGTTCGCTGGGTTTTCGATCCTATGACTACAAGCTGAAAAGAGCTTTGGCGCGAATTTGCACGACGTTCATGATCTACGGCTATTAAATTCACGTCCAAGTGCGTAGAGGGAATAATTACAATGCGCAATCGCTTGGCGTTAGTGTCTCTAAGTAGCGACGATGTAACAAGCGGACAGTTGTCGAACCTTGCCGCGATGATGGGTGTTGACGCGGAAGTTATCAATCTGGATGAGCCTCATAATCTCGCCGAGTTGCTACCGCAACTGCGCACCAAGGGTTACGAAGTCATTGCGCTTGATAATGCGGCCGCCGCCAAAATCCGCCAGGCGCTAAAGCCTGATAATAGTGACTCGCTATTCGACGGCTTTCGCGCCGCGCTCATCTATGGCTTCGAAAATGATGACGACCATGTCGTCGGATGGTTGAGCGAGGGCGCGCTGACGGCGGGCAAACGCATTTCGAACGCGCCATTGTCAATCGCGCAATCGAGCAAACTCGCGCGGCAGATGGCGGGCCTGTCATTCTCAGGGAGTTGCCACCCCTTCCAAGTTGCGCGGTCGCACGGAAATTCAAATTATCATCGACGCCGGCGGACAACCCTTCTTTTGTCTCGCGAATTTCGGCGGATGCCGCACCTTCCTGCTCGCGCACGGTGGCGTTATCGACGTCGACGCGGCGGCGCGTCCGGAGCAATCGCTTGAGTACGCGAACCTGGTGCCCTGGCTGATATTCCTGCGCGACGCCTTCGGCGAATATTGCTGGGACAATTATCAGCCGCGCGCCGCCTTCACTATCGACGATCCGCTGCTGAGGCCTTCGTATGGCTTCGTTTCGTATACCGAGCTGCTCGAGCAGGCGCGCGCGCACGTCTTGCGCTTGATCGAATCGAGGCTTTCGAGGAACAAACCGGCGTCGCTTGCGCGCGCATCATGATCTTCCCCCAGGGCCGTTTTTCGAAAGCGGCCTTGGGGGCGGTCAAGCACGAGAATTATCTCGCCGCGGTGAACACCAGCGCCTTCGCCACCGACGCGGGTCCCGACGATGTGCGCGTGCGAGACCTGCTCGACGTGGCGCTAACCTGCTACGGCGGTGCGCCGTTATATACTCGCCGGTATCCGCGCGCGATCTTTCCTTCGGCCGTGGACCTCTATTTGGGCAAGCCCGCGTTGCTGGTCGAACATCACGGCTATTTCAAGCATGGCTATGATGAAATCCGCGATTTCGCCGGCCGTCTCAACGCTTTGCAAAATCCGCCCGCGTGGCAACCGCTCGACCAGGTGATTCGCGCCAGCACGCTATGCCGCCGGGTTGGAACTTCACGCGCAGAGGTCAGGTTCTTCACCGATGAGGCGGTTTTTCGCAATCCGTATGAGAACCCGGCCACGTTCCGATTCATCAAACCCATCGATCCCTCGGAGCCGATCGAGCAGCTCGCGCGGGACGGCGTGCCGCTCGACTATCAGCGGCGCGACCGCAGCGTGGAATGTGAATTCGAGCTCGGGCCGGGAGCCTCGGCGACGTTGCGGATCCAGCATCCGCGAAGCGCGCGTGAGCCGGCCGCGCAGCCGGGTCTGGGTTATCGGAGCAAGGTGGCGATACGCCGTTATCTGTCCGAGTTCCGCGACAATTATGTCGCCCGCAGTGACACTGATGGGACTTTCGCGCATCGCGACCCGCCGCCTCTTCCGGTGAGATCAAACCCCCCGGCTCACCCTGTCAGCGGATGGCCCCCGCGGGCGCTTAAAAACGGCGCGTGACGCTTACCATAGCGCGCGAATCAGCTAATATGGCTAGTAACGGGACCACGATGCCGCCATGAAACGTGATTTTCTCGATCTAGCTTCGCTCTCATTGGCGGAACTCGACGGTTTGCTCAGGCTCGGCGCGCGCCTCAAGGGCGAATTGAAAAGCGGCCTTGAGCATCCGTATCTGCGCGGCCGCACGCTCGCGATGATCTTTCAAAAGCCTTCCTTGCGCACGCGGATAACCTTCGAGACCGGGATGGCGCAGCTCGGCGGCCACGCCATCTACCTGGCGCCGCGGGACATCGGTATCGGCGAGCGCGAATCGGCCAAGGATGTGGCGCGCAATCTGTCGCGCTGGGTCGACTTGATCATGGTCCGCACCTTTGCCCATGAGACCTGTGTCGAACTGGCGCGCGAAGCCTCGGTGCCAGTGATCAATGGCCTGACTGACCGGCTCCATCCATGCCAGTTGCTGGCTGACCTGTTGAGCCTGCACGAGCATTTCGGCACGCTCGACAAGTTGCGTATCGCCTTTGTCGGTGACGGCTTCAACCTTGCGCATAGCTGGATTGAAGCGGCCGCCCTGCTACATTTTGATTTGCGCGTGGCCAATCCGGCGGGATACGCGCCGAGCGACAGTTATGCCGCAATGCTCCAGCGTGAACCGCACGGACTGCTCACCGATGATCCGGTTAAAGCGGTGACGGGCGCTGACGTTATCTACACCGACACGTGGACTTCGATGGGCCAGGAGCGCGAGGCGGCGCGCC
>JBOHWM010000237.1:0-5316 GCA_050736555.1 Binataceae bacterium (SeqCode) | reverse complement strand
CGCTTAGGCTTGCCCTTATCAATTTCGATCTTTTTCTCAGTGAATATGGAACGCCATCCTGGGAAGTTCAGCCACGGGCGGTACTGGATGGCCCTGTTGCGCAATAGTCAGTTCGCTACGCGTAGGTCTGCCAGTGAGTAATTCAACGTGCGCATGCTTGAGCGTGGCATGATAATCAACCAACTTTTTATTGATAAGGTTCTGAATAGATGGTCGTATTATGCCATCCAGAAAAAGCGAAATGATTGTCAGCAACGCCGCGATCGTCACAATGATGATTGGAGCGTTCGCTCCGATCCGCCACGCCAAGTGACGGCGGCGCGGATGGATTTGTCGTTTTCGCCATGACACCGTGCGGCTCGGAAAGCTAGATCCACTCGCACGCGCCGAATACGAAGCGTTCGTTATTCGACTCTCCTTGCCGTTGATCACGTGCATACTGGGGGTACAACTCACGTACCACGAAAAAATTCCACGCTGTACGGCGTTCAAATCGCGACAAGGGCTAATTCGGAAAAAAATTGCGCGACAGCCTTCTAAGTAGCTCACCTATTCGTGCCGGGCATCGCACATTTTGATTTAACTGCATTAGTCATCCGAGACCGCGATAGAGTAATCTTATTTCCTTGTCACGTGACGGATAAGATATTCTAAATAAGTGCGGCGGGAGACGGCCTTTGCCGCGCGCCATCGCAATCACGCATTGCACACACCGCTTCGACACGCGTACCGGCGCGCCTACCATTGCGAATTTGCCTTGTTTGGCTATAAGATATCATTCGCCAGCAAGCACCGTTCATAAAGCAATGGTGGGCAAATCGCTGGCCGAGCCGGTTCGCGTGTCGAAGCGTGCAAGGATCGTGTGATTTTGTCTTCCTCAGGTAGTGGCCCGGACTTTTGCGTTTTCGGCATCGACACCATCAAAGTCGCAGTGGTCGGAGATGCCATTTAGCAAAGAATCGATGCTCGTCGCATGAGGTTGACGCCCATAGCGGAGGTGTAAAAACCTGTGCTTGGAAAATGCGAGGACTTCCGGTCCGCAACAGTTTGCATAACAGCCGGCTTCGTTCCCCAACCCTTCTGGCCTGTCGGGAAGAGTCGGAACGGGCGGAGCGGTAAAGTCCGCTGTCAAAAAACTGCCCGGCCGCAGCGCCTCGCGAACTGGAGCTACGGGCGGATTTCGCCTACTGCCCGCCATCTAGCGCCGCAAACCGATCAGATGACCAATGTACCGGGCTTCATACCGGCACTACTTCCTCCGAGGCATGGACCAACATGAAAACCGACGAAAGTGTCAGGGGACATCGGATTCTTCCCATTGTCTCGCGCCTGCAGGTGCGGCGTAAGAACCTCGGAACCGGCCTTATGCATGCGCGCACGACTGGTACGCCGGAGCGCGCGGGACGCACCACACTTTCGCCGGCTGCTCAAGTGATGTGGAGGCTGATTGCGGCTGGCACCGAGCCCGGCCGCGCCCGTGGTCTGCTCAAGGCGTGGCCAGGATGGGAATATATCTCTCACCAAATGTGGCCAACCACGGATATTCCGGGTGCGCCGTATGGGCTTTTAAGCATGCGCGTCAACACCTACACCGGTGAGCCGGTGACTTTGCCGGGCGGCATTCTCATCGCGACCGACACGCTGGTTGGCGAGATTCACTGCAACAACCAAGCGATGCTGCGAGTCTCGGTCAGTGGCCGGGTCAGCCCGTTTGCCGCATGCCGTGAGGATCTGCGCGCCATCGCGGCGTGGGCAACCCGGGACCAGCTTGGGCGTCAAATCCTGGCGTTGAACGGCATGACGATTCTCGCTCGTGGCGCGACGCGAATGGGTTTTTCCGTGCGAGAAACGCCGATCACTTTGCGCCGCCGCTTCGAGCGGATGTTCATGACCGGCTTGCTACTGCTCTATGCGCCTGATGGCTTGGCGCGACTGCGCCGGGGCAGGACGGTAGGCACTTATCCGCAAGAAATTTGGATCACGCGCCAAGAACTACTCAAACGCTATGGCGATCGCGAGCCGCGGCTCATCATCTCGCGCGCGAGACGCGATGTGGCCGAGTCAGTGAACGGCGCCGACATTTGACTCTTTGTTGGTGAGCGTCAGCCACGGCAACCAACTGCCGGCCGGGCGAGCGGAAAACGAGTCGCCCCGTGTCACCAGCACAGTCGCGATTACCCGATTCAGCGTCGCGCCGATAGCACTATCGCCGATCGGCGGATTCGTCCGGGCAACGACGGAAAGCGCCCCAAACGCGTGCTTTAACTGAACGAAACGCGCCTGGCCGATGAAATCCAGCGCCAGCCCGTCGCTCAAAAAACTCGCAATCACGCCGAACCCACGAGCGTTACGGCGCATCATGTGCGCACTTGCGGAAGCCGCGCCGCCGTCGTGTTCCAGCGCGTAGGCCCCAATCAGACAGGCAAGTTCGATACGGCCGGCGCGGGCGCGTTGGTCCTCCAGTTGCGCCTGATGATGACCGAAGCGCGCAGCCGAGAGCATGCGGCGCCAGTTGCGCAACGTCAGCGAATTGTTGACCGCGTGCGCCGCCAACCATGAGCTGTTGCGCGCAATGATAGCGTCCACATATGCGTCCGCGCTGCTGAGTCTGGCCTGATGGGTGAGCGTCAGTAGCGTGGCATTGGAAGCGCCACCTCGAATCGTAATCCAGCCCTGCCGCGAGGCTTCGAGCAACGCTGGATCGGCGGGCGACAGCGGCAAAATATAAGCCTTATCCTCTGCCGAGAGCAGGTCGGCCGGATCGTGCTTTGGTTCCACTTCGATCCAGTGACCCTTTTCGCACGTAATCGGTGCAAAGACCGCGATGGCCGGGCATAACGCCGGATTGTACTCAGCGATCAGTGTCGGGGTCAGATGCGCATGTTCGATATCCGTTGCCAGAACGCGCGTGCGCTCCCATTCAATTGCACGCGGATATCTGAACCCGGCGTCCCACGCGATTTCGGCGGCAAGGCTCGGTGCGCCCAACGGAAACAGCGTGGCGACGGCGGCGATTGCACCCGCGTAAAGCGCCATTCTGTGGCGGCTCAAATGCCGTAAGCCATCGATCAAGAAAAGTGCCGCGGCGACACTGCCTGCCAATCCCGATTGCAGCACAAATCTACTCGGATCCTGTACGGCCCATGCCGCGGGCGCGCATAGCCATGCGACCATGAAGGCGTTGCGGCGCGGATGTCTGAAAAGCCGGATTGCACCGATAATCGCCAGCACGTCCAGCATCGGGTCGAACAACAGCGCCGAATGACTGTGCACGCCGCTAAACCAACTGACATAGCGCAGCACATGAACGGTATACGGGATGGTCAGCAGCGCGCTGATGATGCCGACCTCAATGATCGCGCGCCACCGCCTGGTGAGCAGCCCGGCTACAATGATCCCCAATGGCGCGGTGGCGTAGCCGCCGAGGTGAGTGTAAATCGCGGCGGCGGTGAAAACCCCCGCAATCCAGGTGCGCTGGCGGATAAAGAACCAAATCGCCCACGCGGTGAAGATGAACATCCATCCCGACGGGATGCCGACGGCAAACGACGCGCTGGTGCAGGCCGCGCCGCTGAGCAACGCGACCGCCAGCAACATTTCCCATGCACCACCAAGCTCGAAGGCAAAGTAAGCCGCCGTGCCCATCGCGGCCGCCCACTGCACCACCGCCACAATCGCATTGCCGGTTATGTAATCACGCCCGCTCCCGCCCAGCGCGCGGCCGGCCACCGCGACCGCGACATGCATCAGTGGGCCTTGCAGATTGGGCCGTCCACCTGGCCCGAAATTGATATGGTCCCACCAGGCTTGGCCGTGGAGACCGTAGTAACGCGCGAGCGAGACGTGATAGGCCGAATCAATGGTGACGCGATAATTCGGAATCGAGACGGCAATCAGCGCACCATGCAAACATAACAATGCGATTGCGGCGATTACCGCCGGCGAATGCCATAGCGAACCGGAGACTGGGCGATCACGCGAGGCGGAGGACTCAAATGGAGCCGCGGGTCGAACTTTTGTCGAAATGCCGGAGGCGGGCTCAGAGGTGGAGGTACGTAAGATCGCCATCAGCGGGTTCTGGAGCCGGCGCCGTCGCGCTCGCGGAATTGCACGATCGGCCGACGCCGGTACCTCCAACCGTGATTAACGAATCATAAGATGGAACCGCGCCGTCGCGCTATCGAAACGGTTCATTTCGGGGTGATCGGAAATGCAAGGCTAAGGATGGGGGCTGGCCGGTTTGGCCGATATCGGCGGCTGTGACTCGGTATCCAAATGGTAGCGCTGCATTTTGCGGTAAAGCGTCGACAGATGAATTCCCAGCACCTGGGCGGCTTTGACTTTGTCGTTATTGACTTCGGCCAAAACTCGCCGCATGTGCTCGCGCTCAAGCTCCTCGAGCGTCATTCCAGCGAGCGCGCTGTCGCTCGGGACCGCCGCCGTAGTGTGCAGCTTCTCAGGCAAATCGTGCGTATGGATGACGTCGGTCTCGGCCAGGATGGCGGCACGTTCGACCGCGTTTTCGAGTTCACGCACATTGCCCGGCCAGGTATAGCTCAGCAGCAAGCGCATCGCGCCCTTGGAAAAACGCATCGCGGCGCGGCCCAATGGCCGTTCGTACTTGCGCATGAAATGATTTGCCAGGAGCGCGATGTCATCCTTGCGTTCGCGCAACGGCGGCAACGGGATCGTGATGACGTTGATGCGGTAGAGCAGTTCCTCGCGAAAGCGGCCTTCTTTAGCTTCCTTTTCCAGATCCTTGTTGGTGGCGCACAGCACGCGCACATCGAACGAGACTGGCTCGTTGGAACCTAATGGATAACACTCCCGCTCTTGCAAGGCTCGCAGCAGTTTGACCTGCAGTTGCGGCGGCATGTCGCCGATTTCGTCGAAAAAGATCGTGCCCTTGTCGGCGGCCTTAAGTAATCCGACTTTATCCTGCATCGCGCCAGTAAAAGCGCCGCGCTTATAGCCGAAAAGTTCGCTTTCGAGCAGATTCTCCGGCAAGGCGCCACAATTTATCGGTAAGAAGCGTTTGTTGGCGCGCTCGGAACCGAAATGAATAGCGCGCGCGACCAGTTCCTTGCCGGTGCCGGATTCGCCGGTTATCAGGACGCTGGAGTCGGTGCGGGCGACTTTTTCCATTACGTGGAACACCCGCTCGATCGCGTCGCAATTGCCGATAATGCTCTCGAAGCGATATTTCTCGCGCAATTCGCGCCGCAAGAAACGATTCTCGTGAAACAGCTTGCGTTGCTCGAGCGCGTTGCCCACCACCGCCTTGAGATGATCGTTGGCGAACGGCTTGGTGATGTA
>JBOHWM010000236.1:0-4201 GCA_050736555.1 Binataceae bacterium (SeqCode) | reverse complement strand
GCTTGGGATAGCTCAGGGCGCCGGCAAAATCGACGAACTCTCCCTTATAACTCTTCTCCTCGCCCCATAGCCGGCGCATCGCCTCGATGTATTCACGGGTCCGGCGCGAGCGCCCGTGCCATGAGATGCCGAGGGCCTCGAACTCCTCACGCAGCCAGCCGATGCCAATTCCCAGCGCAAAACGGCCGTTGCTCAGGTGATCCAACGTGGCCGACAGCTTCGCCAGGATCAGCGGATTGTATTCGGGGACCAGACAGATACCGGTGGCGAGCCGGATTCGGCTCGTATGCGCGGCCGCGTAGGTCAAGGCGAGAAACGGATTGAGCAACGGCGTTTCAGTTGGAATCGGTACGTTGCGGCCACGGTTGTATGGATACTGCGACGAGAAGCGCTCAAGGAAAACCACGTGCTCCGGCGCCCACAGGGTGGAAAAGTTAAGCTGCTCGGCCTTGCGCGCGACCGTGGTGATGAGATCAGGCCGCGCGAGGTTCGCGATACCAATGGCGAAAAAGCCGATCTTCATAGAATTTTGACGCAGCTCGCGGAGTCGCCTGCTCGCTTCGCGCGAAGATGCTCTCCACTAATGTGCGTTTTGCTCCTTGTAGCCCGCGAATACAGAAGGCATCGTTCCGCTTCAGACTGCATCAATCCGCCTTCGGCGTACAGCGATCGGGTGTGCCTGACGCGGGAGCGTGGCTCACAAAATGTAGTGGATCAGTCAGCGGAGCGGAACGGAACGAGCGCACTAACGAAGCGGATGCGGAGCGAGCAGGCGAGTCCGCGAGCTGCGTTTCGGAATCATGAGCCCGCGAGTCGCGTCCAAGGTTACGAGTCACTTCAGGCCGAAGGCTTGCGGACTCGTCCGCCCCACGGAGCCACGTCGAAATTAGTGCTCATTTCGCGCCAAGACCCGCTACACTAGCGAGTGTCAATCGGCTCGATAGCTCGCGAGGGGGGCTCGAATGCGAAAAGCCTTGGCAATTGCCGGCGCAATCATTGGCGTCCTGGTGCTGTTGTTCATCGCGTTGGTTAGCTACGCGATCGTCAACCTGAATTCGATCGTCCAGCACAATCGCGCATACATTTTGAGCCGCGCCAGCGCCGCCATCGACCGCCAGGTGTCCGCCAGCCGGATCAGCGCCAGTCTGGGCTGGGGCGTGATGGTTGACGTAAGCGGCGTGCGGATAGCCGATGACCCGGCGTTCTCGTCACAGCCGATGCTGACGGCACGCGACGTTTACGTAAAGGTTGCCTTCCTGCCGCTGCTTTTTCGCCGGGTGAAGGTGCAGAAGCTGCTGATCGAAGAACCACAAATCGACCTGGTGCGCAATCGCGCCGGAGTTTTAAACGTCAGTACGATTGGGAAAAGTGCGAGTGTGGCGCCGGCCAATCCGCCATCGAAAGCACCGGCGGCGAATCGGACGAAACCCGCGAGAGGCATGCCAGCTAATCCGATGGAGAGTGCGCCGAAAAAACCCGGTGTGAGCGCGCTCGAAACGATCTCCGTCAGGAACCTTGAGATCGACCATGGGCGTATCCGCTACGAGGACCAAAGCGGCGCTGCGCCGCTGACGATCAACGCGCGTGACCTTAAGGTTACGAATTTCACCGCCGACGCGCCGTTTGACCTGACGCTGACGATGGCGGCGTTGGGCGATCAGCAAAATCTCAGTGTCGCGGGCCGGGTTGGACCGCTGGCGCAGGGCGGGCGACTCGACATAGCCGCCGCGCCGATCGCACTCAAGCTGACGGCCGGTCCGCTCATGCTTGAGCAGCTAAGACGGATAGCCGCCGCGATTCCCTCCCAGCTTTCGATTTCCAACCCGTTGACGCTTGAGGCGAAACTGGGGGGTACGGTGCAAACCACGAGCTTTGACGTCTCGGGCGATCTGACGCCGAGTCGCGTGATCTACCAGGGAAAATTCGACAAGCCCGCTGGTGTGCCGTTTACCTTTGCCGCCTCCGGCCGGCGTGCGAATAACCAGATCGAATTGAGCCAGGCGAACTTGACGCTCGCCTCGCTGCGGCTGCACGCGCGCGATATCGCGATCGGCCATGATCATCTAGCCGCCCGTATCGACACCAACGATTTCAGCCTCGCGCCGTTGGCCAAAATCGTTATGGCGATAGCGCGCTATAACCCCACGGGCAGCGCCGCACTGCATGCCAATCTCGCGATGGTCAACAAAAAGCCGTCGGTCAAAGGCGAGATGGACCTGAAGCAGGTCGCTCTCGCGCTGGGTCAGGGGCCACCGCTGAGCGGGCTTAACGGCACGATTAGGATGGACGGCAATACCGCCAACGCCGGACCGCTCACTTTCAATCTCGGCTCAGGCCATGGCAAGTTGCAGGCGACGGCCACCTCACTCCAGCCGCTCAACGCGACTTATCAATTCAACGCGGATACGGTGAAGCTCGCCGAGTTGATCCCGAGCCGCAAAAACGATGGCGCCGAGCAACTGAATCAACTTGCCGCCAATGGCACGGTCGTGGGTTCCATCCAGGACTTCAGCAGCCTGCGCGCGACCGCCAATGTCACCTCGGCCTCTGGGATGGTCTCGAATGTGCCCTACCGGAATTTAGCGTTGGCCGCCGCTTATGGCGCCTACCGGATCGATATTCACTCGCTCAAGCTTAACGCCTACGACGGCACGATAGCGGCCAGCGGCAACGCGATGATCGCGGGTGATCGAAGCTTCGACCTGACGCTCAATTGCGACAATCTCAACGTGCGGGAGGCGGTGAAGGCGCAGCAGGCTAAGGCGGCGGACATAGTTCGCGGCAGCCTCAACGCCAGCCTGCACGTGGCTGGCACCGGTGCGAATTTCGCTCAGATAAAGCAAACGATGAAGGGAAACGGCCGCGCGGTGCTGCGCAATGGCAAGCTGGTGGGCGTCAACGTGGTCGCGCAGGCCTTGAATAAGGTCAACGACCTTCCTGGGATCGGCGCATTGATTCCGGCCACGGTGATCAACGCCCATCCGGAGCTATTCAAGAATCCTGATACGGACCTTCAAAACGCCAGCCTGAGTTACGTCCTGCAAGGCCCGCGCATCACCTCGCACAATATCAACGTACGCACGCCTGACTACTCAATCCTGGGCGACGGCTGGTTTGACCTGAACAAGCAAATCGACATGACCGCGCAAATCCTGCTGACACGCGCGCTCAGCAATGAAATTGTGGCGGCGAAAAAGAACGTCGTATTCATCACCAACCAGGACCAGCAAATCGACGTTCCGCTGCGGATCACCGGCCAATTGCCCAAACCGCTGGTGACGCCCGACGTGCAGACGCTGGCGCGGCGCGCGGCTTCGCATGCGGTCGAAAACAAGCTGGGCGGACTGCTAAGAAAAAAAGGGCTGGGCGGCTTGCTCGATCGCGGCGACTCCGAAGGATCCAACCCGCTGCGTGGCTTCTTTCGTTGACGCCGGCATTCCATGCCGTCGTTCGTGCAAAAAATCCCGAACATCGCGAGCGCCCTCCCGCCGCCGGCAGGGAATGCCGCTGGCGTTGCTCGAAACCTCTTCTACGAACGGGCATTCCAAAGTTGGCGCGCTCCTGGAGTGATTTGTCGCTGGATACCGTGGAGTCGGTCAAACATTAGTAGTCGCTATAACAGGACCGTCCGCCTCGCCCGTTGCGTTTAATCCTTGGCGGAATCACTTGGTCAAACGGCTTGATCCACGGAACCCGTTGATCCAATTTGCTCAGGAAATTCTCAAGGGCCGGCCCCGAGTGCGAAGTTCCCATAGAGTCAGTGCGGTCCTTTGATCAGGGTCAGGTGAGAACCATTCGGTAGGGAGCCTCATGAATATTCGTCGGAAGGTCCCGAAGCTGCTTGGTGCTTTCGCCGCTATCATGTTTGTGGCGTTGAGTCTCCGCGCAAACGCTCAGACTTCCGCGCTTGCATCCTGGAACGACGGGCCAGCCAAGCAAGCGATAGTTTCCTTCGTCAATAAGGTGACGGATAAGTCCGGGAACTACTACGTGCCGCCTGAGGATCGCATTGCCACCTTCGATCAGGATGGCACCCTTTGGGTCGAACATCCCCTGTATACTCAGGCCACGTTTGCGCTAGCCCGTGTGCACGATCTGGCCCCCCAGCATCCCGTATGGAAACAACGCGATCCATTCAAAGCGGTTCTCGCGAACGACCGTGCGGCGATGGCCAAGTTCTCGGAATCGGACTGGGAAATTA
>JBOHWM010000235.1:0-7513 GCA_050736555.1 Binataceae bacterium (SeqCode) | reverse complement strand
GTGCAGAGACCGCCCGTGCCGCGGGCTGTGCGCAGGTTTCAGAGCTCGAAATTTAGTGGATTAGGGCGCGGCAGTGACGTGGTATGCAGAAAATAGCAGCAAATAGCTTTTAAAAGTTTAGCTACTGTGTATCGAGACGTTTCACTGAGCTTGTTGCCACAAGGTTCTAAATCTGATTCCTTATCGTAACGTGACGCACCGAAATGCAATTTCATCCGCCGGTGATCGCTTTTCACTATCATCGAAATCTTGCTCTTCTTTGCACAGCATCGCGGCCTGCTTCCTGGTGCTTATGCTTGCGATAGGTGTTGCGGGATGTGGCGGCGGCGATTCGTCGAGACCGACTCCCACGCCAACACGGACCTCTGTTCCCACGCCAACTCCGACCTCCAAGCCCACGTCAACTCCGACTTCGGCTCCCACGTCAACTCCGACCTCCGCGCCCACCACAACTCCGACTTCGACTCCCACGTCAACTCCGACCACATGTGTCAACGGCAGCGAGTTCACCATCGTCAATAATAATTCCTATCCTGTCTGGCTGGCGGAGAGTTACCAAGGATCGTCGTCAACAATTGTCGTGCCGCCGAACAATGATTGGGAGATTGGCGTCAACTCTTCGGTGGCGCTTTGCATGCCGCCGAGTTGGAACGGACGATTCTGGCCGCGCACCGAATGCAACTTTAGTGGGTTATTCGGCAACGACGCTGGCTATCAAAGTTGCAGCGACGACGCTGACTGCACCGCTAACAATACTGTGAACAACCCGCATATCTGCTACGGCGGCAAATGCATGCTCACGTGCAATAACGGCGGCGCTTCATTTTGTCAGGGCAACGGCGGACTCAATAACGCCACCGCCATTTGCGCGCCCGTGACGCAATCAACAACTTCGCCCACGCCGAAGGTCTGCACCTATCCACAGGGTGTTGTATGCGGAACCGGGGACTGCCTGGGACTTTACCAATGCTACGGCACATGGGGCACGAACACCGCTTTACAGACGGCGTCCGGACCGGTCTCGATTTTCGAGGCGGCCTTCACCGGCACGCAGACTGTCAACTATGATGTCAGTCTGGTCAACGGCTACAACACGCAAATCAAAGCCGCGCCGTCGGTTCCGGCTTCAGGCGCGGCTTGTTATCAGCCCGGATGCACCAGCGACCTCAACTCTTCCTGTCCTACAAACTTACAAGTGACCGAAGCGCCATCTTCGACTGTTTCGAAGATTTCTTGTGGAAGCGGAACTTATTGCCAGAGTGGCGAGTGCGTTGCGGGTAAATGCGTAATCGGATGCCTCGATCCGGGAGATCAATGCCAGATGAGTAGCCCGCCTGCCGGATTGATGTGCAACAATTCTTTGCCCAGCGGCGAGACTTACGAGGAAATGTATCTCGCGAAAAACACCGCCACCGGCACCGCAATGAGCTCGGGCAATCAGGGCAACCCGACCTGCTGGGGAGACTCCGATTGCTTGCCGGGCCAGACTTGCGAGATGCCAGGTAAAGGAGGGATCCCCGACAGCTTCCCCTTCGGCGTCGGCGTATGCGCGACGAATGGCGTCTTCAGCCCGCAAATCAACTGCTCGTCGCAGTCCGACGTCGGGAAAGGATGCGGCGGCTATTCTAATCTCGGATATCCCAACGCGCTGGGCTACACTTGTATAAGCACGGGCGCGGGCGCCAGCGATGTGGCGTGCGTTCCGGCTTATAATCCTCCGGTTTCCGGCTTGGGAACGCAGGAGAGCGTTTCGGGCCAGCCTCCTCTTCTTACCGGAGTTGGCTCCTTCATTAACCGCGATTGGTTGACCGCTGCAACACAAGCCGGAGGAGGCACGACGCCGTACTATGAAACCTTTGCCGCCGCCTGTCCCAATCAGTATGGATTCTCATATGACGATTTCGCAGGTGACCTGCAATGCCTAAGTAACGGTCCAATCAACTTCACGCTCACCTTCGGGTCACCTTTGGAGCCGCCCCCGCCATAGGAATTCAAACGAAATCCTCAGCCCGGTGCAGCCCGGGAACATGCCGGGCGAACGCTTATTGTTCGCCCGGCGTGCGGCGAGTATCGTTGTGTAGTTTCCGACTTAGAATGACAGCATTATACATGCGCGGAGTTTCCTGAACGGCCCCTACCGTTCACGCGCCGGCGATCATCATTTCATTGATTTTTATGGTCGGCGAGATCACCGACGCACGCCACTTCAGATCATTGCCGATCATCGCGATGGACTTAAACATCTCTTTTAGATTGCCGGCAATCGTGATCTCCTGCACCGGAAAGGTTAGTTCGCCGTTCTCGATCCATAGTCCACCGGCTCCGCGCGAATAATCACCCGTCACACTGTTGACGCCGAAGCCTATCAACTCGGTGACGTAGAGACCGTACTTTACGGATCCGATTATCTCTTCCGGCGTATGTGCGCCCGGTTCGAGATTGAGGTTGGTCGGACTGACACCCGGCGCGTCGCCGACCGAACGCGAAGCGTTGCCGGTGGGCTTGAGCTTGAGCTTGCGCGCTGAGTAACTGTCGAGCAAATAAGTTTTCAAAACTCCCTGCCCGACCACCTGCTTGCGGTTGGTCGGCAAACCTTCACCGTCGAACGGCTTCGATCCGAGTCCAGCTTTGCGGAGACCGTCGTCCCAAATTGTCACCGATGAATCGGCGATCTGGTCGCCCAGCTTGTCCAACAGAAATGACGCCTTTTTGTATAGCGCCGGGCCCGAAATCGCACCGGCCAGCGCCCTCAGCAGAGAAGCCGCCATGTCTGGGTCGAAGACCACCGGAACGCGCGTGGTCTTGATCTTGCGCGCACCGAGGCGGCGTAAGGCGCGCTTAGCGGCGGTGACGCCGACCGCTTCGGCGTCTTCCAACTGCGTGAAATGCCTGCCGGAGGTGTACCAATATCCCTGCTGCATTGCCCCACCGTCGTCTTGCGCGATGGGAGCGACGCCGAGGCTGAACGAAGTGCCAGAGTATCCACCTGAAAATCCCTGGCTATTGACGAACAGGACATTGTAGCGTCCCGAATCGAATTCAGCGCCTTCCGAATTTTTGAGCCGCGGATCGTATCCGAGCGCCGCCTTTTCCGCCCGGCGCGCAATTTCGAGCGCGCGGCCAGCATCGACAATTCCGTGTTCCTGATCCGCCAGATTGAGGTCGGGAAACGAATCCGCCTGAAGTGCCGGTTCCGGCAATCCGGCCCACGGATCCGCCGCTGTTAAGCCAGCGAGCTTAACCGTCTCGCCGATAAATTCTTCAAGTTGGCTGCGTTCGAGTTCGGCGGTCGCCGCGGTCGCCGAGGATTGGCCGACAAAGAAACGCACACCGAGACGGCGTTCCCGCGAGCTTTTGAGCTTCTCAACCTGCCCGAGGCGCACCCCCGCGGCCAATGACTCGGCGCTGACACTCAGCACTTCGGCGGCGCTGGCTCCGCGCCTGCGCGCTTGTTCCAGGACCCATTCGGCCAGCGCCGTATCCACTTCCGCCATCGCAATCTCTCCTGGTCAGGCGCGCGTGCCGCCGACTGTGATGCCGTCAATCCTAAGCGTCGGCAGCCCAACTCCGACCGGAACCGATTGTCCATCCTTGCCGCACGTACCGATACCGGAGTCCAGTTCAAGGTCGTGGCCCACCATTGAAACACGCGTCAATACGTCGGGACCGTTGCCAATAAGCGTTGCGCCTTTGACCGGGCGCGTAACCTGGCCGTCTTCGATCAAGTAGGCTTCGCTGGCGGAAAAGACGAACTTGCCATTGGTGATATCGACCTGGCCACCGCCGAAACTGGCCGCGTAGAGACCGTGCTTGACCGATTTGATGATGTCTTCGGGCGCCGCTTCACCCGGCAGCATGAAGGTATTAGTCATCCGCGGCATCGGCGCATGGGCAAAGCTTTCCCGCCGGCCGTTGCCCGTCGGCGACATCTTCATCAGCCGAGCGTTTAGCCGGTCCTGCAAGTAACCGCGCAGAATGCCCTTTTCGATCAGCACGGTGCGTGAGGTCGGCGTGCCTTCGTCATCCACATTGAGGCTGCCGCGCCGATTCGGAATCGTACCATCGTCGATCACCGTGCAGAGCGGGCTGGCGACCTGCTGGCCGATACGTCCGGAGAACGCCGAAACCTGCTTTCGATTAAAGTCTCCCTCAAGTCCATGGCCAATCGCTTCGTGCAATAGAATCCCGGGCCATCCCGGTCCAAGCACCACCACCATCTCGCCGGCGGGAGCGTCGTCGGCTTCGAGATTGATGAGGGCCTGCCTGACCGCCTTCATGGTGTAGTCGCGCCAGCGATCGTGCTCAAGGAAGTAGGTATATTCGACACGGCCGCCGCCGCCGAACGTGCCGACCTGACGGCTCTTGCCGTCCTCCGCAATCACGCTGACGTTAAGCCGGCACAGCGGCTGCACATCAGCGGCAAGTTGGCCGTCGCTGTTAACTACCATCACGATCTTTTGTTCGCTCGCGAACGACGCCATCACGTTGTGAATGCGCGCATCGGACGCCCGCGCGGTCTCGTCGATTCGCTTAAGCAGGCCGGCACGTTCTTCGAGCGGCACGTCGAGCGGCGTGCTCTTCAAATCGTAGAGTTCATGACGCCGCACCCGCTCACCGATGCGCACCGGTGCAATTTCGTTTCCGCCCTGGTCGGCAATTGCGCGTGCGGCCTCGGCCGCCAGGCGCATACGATCGGCCGTGACTTCGTCCGAATAGGCATAACCGGTGCGGTCTTCGGCGCAAACACGGACGCCCACGCCGTGCGAGACATTCTTGCTGGTGTGGTTTACGATCGACTCTTCGAGGCCCAGTCCTTCGGCATTGCGATATTCAAAATAGAGATCTGCATAATCGGCCTTGCGTTCGAGCGCGCTCCCCAGAATATGCTCGAGCGCATGGTCATTCATGCCGAACCGGTTTACAAAAAATCCGGCGGCCTTGGACAATTCATTCGCCATGATTAACCCCGCTTCCGCTTGATTCTATCAGAACAGGAACGGTCAAACGATTTATCGATGCCGTGCTGGCGTTACGCGCAAAATTACGTGTTCCAAAACCGCGAGTTCGCAAAACGACGAGCGGTGGCGGAAGCAAGACTTCCGTCACCGCTCTAACTGTCCTGATTGTACTCGGGCTCAGGCGCCCGCAGCCGCCCGGCGTTCACCGCGCTGTTCCTCTTTTCGCGGCGCTTTCTTCTTGCGCCGCTTTTTCGTGCCACCAGCTTCACTCTCGCCGGTGAACTCAATGATCGACAACGGTGCGGCGTCGCCGCGGCGTGTGCCAAATTTGATTACACGCGTATAGCCGCCGGGGCGATCCTTGAATCGCGGCGCGATTTCATCGAACAGCTTCTTGACCGCGTCGCGCGACTGCATAAAAGCGAAGGCGAGCCGCCGCGCACTGAGGTCACCGCGTTTACCCAGTGTGACCATGCGGTCGGCGTAGCGGCGCAATTCCTTGGCCTTCGCGTCGGTGGTTTTGAGCCGTTCGTGCCGGATCAAGCTCAGCACGAGGTTGCGGAAAAGGGCTTTGCGATGGGACGAGGTGCGATTGAGCTTTCGGCCTTGGTTGAGGTGACGCATCGGTTACAACTCCGCGGAGACAGGCAGGCCAATTAGGCCGATTCACGCCGCTCCTGTTCCTCCCACATTCGGTCAAGCTCGCCGCGCGAGGGCAGATTCTCGAGCCGCATCCCTAGCGAAAGGCCCATGTCGGTCAGAACTTCCTTGATCTCATTGAGCGACTTACGGCCGAAATTCTTGATCTTCAACATGTCCTGCTCAGTGCGCTGCACTAACTCGCCAATATACTTGATATCGGCGTTCTGCAGGCCGTTGAATGCGCGCACCGAGATCGGCAGGCCTTCGACCGGCCGATAGAGATACTCGTTAAAGGCCGGACGGACTTCCGCGCGTTCACCCGCAACTTCAATTTCCGCCTGTTCTTCGACACCGGCGAAAATCGACATCTGGTCGCGCATTACGCGCGCCGCGTAGGTCAGCGCTTCGCGCGGTGAGATTGAACCGTCAGTCCAGATTTCAATCGCGAGCCGGTCATAGTCGGTGCGCTGACCGACGCGTGCATTGCTCACGACGAAGTTGACTTTTTTGATCGGTGCGAAGATGGCGTCGAGTCGAATCGTACCGATCGGCTCTTCATCTTCGCCGCGTTCCGCCGGCACATAGCCGCGGCCACGCTTGATCACCAGTTCCATATCCAGTTCGGCGCCTTTATCAAGCGTGGCGATATGTTGGTCGGGTGTCAGGACCTCCAGGCTGGCGCCGCCCGTGATATCGCGCGCGGTCACCACCGCCTCGCCCTTCGCCCTGAGCGTGGCGGTTAGCTGGTCGTCTTCGTGGAGGCGCAGACGCACTTCCTTCAAGTTGAGGACGATATCGGTCACGTCCTCCTTGATTCCGGGTATGGTCGAGAATTCGTGCAACACACCCCTGCTCCGCACCGCCGTGATGGCATAGCCTGGCAATGAGGAAAGCAGGATGCGGCGCAACGCGTTGCCGATCGTGATTCCGTAACCCCGCTCCAGTGGTTCGGCGAAGAACCGCCCATAGGTCGGGCTCAACTCCTTCTCCTCGAACTCCACCGCTTTGGGTTTGATCAGGTCACGCCAATCATTCTGCATAATGGTTTGCACTTTACCGGAGACAGCTTTGCCTTGGGTTCGCGACCCCAGCTTGCCGGCAATTCCTCCTAGCGCGAGTAATGCTCGACGATCAATTTTTCGCTGATCGGCATGGTCAGGTCGGAACGCGCCGGCAGCGCGCGCATCGCGCCACGGAACTGCTCGCGCTCGAGCGTCATCCACGGCGGCACGCCGCGACGCTGCGCCAATTCCATAGCCTCGACGATCACCTTCTTCTGCCGGCTCTTCTCGTTGATTCCAACAACTTGATTAACCGCCAGCAGGAATGACGGTATCGTGACCACCTGGCTGTCAACCACGATATGGCCATGCCGTACCAACTGGCGCGCCTGTGCCAACGAACTGGCAAAACCGAGCCGATAAACCACGTTGTCGAGCCGCCGTTCGAGCAGTACCAGCAGATTCTCGCCGGTTATCCCCGGCATCCGCTCGGCTTGCTCGAAATATTCCGAGAACTGTTTTTCCAACAACCGATAAATCCGTTTGACTTTTTGTTTTTCGCGCAGCCGGATCGAGAATTCCGAAAAACGTGTGCGCGCTTGTCCGTGCGCTCCCGGCGGATAGTTGCGCCGCTCGATCGCGCATTTATCAGTATAACAGCGTTCACCCTTCAAAAAGAGCTTAAGCCCTTCGCGCCGGCACAGGCGGCATACCGGACCTAGATTTCTTGCCACGCTTTGACCTCTTTAATTGTAAATCCGGCTCAGACTCGGCGCCGCTTGGGTGGGCGGCAGCCGTTATGGGGAATCGGCGTCACGTCCTTGATTGATTGCACGTTGAGACCGGCGGCTTGCAATGCGCGCACGGCTGATTCACGTCCGCCACCCGGTCCTTTGACATAAACGATCACCG
>JBOHWM010000234.1:0-8521 GCA_050736555.1 Binataceae bacterium (SeqCode) | reverse complement strand
AGTAGAGCACATCGAGCTCTTCAGGTTTTTCCACTTCGGCGCGCGTTTGAATCTCAAGTCCCGCCGCCCAATCCGCGCGCTTTTCCTGGGCGAGACCCCATGGATTACCCTGGTTTTCGATACCCTTGAAGGCGTTGGTCAACTGTTGCGGGAAGCGCGCTTCCATCAACGTGTCATAGCGGCGCATGTCGACGATCCGCTGGATATGCTCGATGCCGACCGGGCATCCCTCTTCGCACCATCCGCAAGTCGTGCATCCCCACACCGCTTCTTCGCTGGCGACCTCGGTGATCATGTCGGGACCCTGGTAGCCGGTCTTCGCAGCGGCGCTCACGGTGCCCATGGTGGCGTCGGCGGTCTCGGCCGCTTCGTCGCTGCCGTTTTGACTGGCGGAACGGGCCTTCAGCAGATATGGCGCCTTATCGAGCAAATGCTCGCGTTGCGAAATCACTAGGAACTTGGGATTGAGCACCTTGCCAGTGTTGACGGTCGGGCAATTGATCGTGCAGCGGCCGCACTCCAGGCAGGACGCCATATCGAGCAATTGTTTCCATGAATACTGCTCGACTTGTGAGACGCCGAAGGTTTCCGCGTTCTCGAAATCCTTGATCGGCGTCAGGCGGCCGCGCGATTCGAAATTGCGAAAGAAAAGATTGATGGGCGCGATCAGGAAATGGCGCAGCTTGGTGAACGGCAGACAGAACAAAAAGACATAGACGAGAACGACGTGGCCCAGCCAGAGCCATCGATGGAACATCCTGCCGGCCCCGAGCGAACCCTCCAGCGCGCCGAGATTACGGCCGATATAGGCCCAACTCGTGAACGGCGGATGAATCGCGTTGATGCGCGCGCCCTCCAACATCAAGCCCGTGATCGGCACCAACACCAGCATGGTCAGCGGAAACCAATAGCCCAGCCGGTTTTCGAGATTGTTGAGCAGCCGCGGTTCGGGTGGCTGCTGGAGCAGGGTCGGTTTGACGAACAACCGCCGCACCCCGACCGCTATCACACCGAGGATCAGCAGCACGAAGCTGGTATCCATCGCCGCTTTGAAGAACAGGTAGAAGGTGCCGTAGTAGAAATACAGGCGAATGCCAAACAATCCGGCGAAATCACGCAGGTCGAAGTTGAAGAATACGACGCTGGTGCCGATGAACAGGCCGATGAAGCCGACCAGTAAACTGTAATGCATCCAGCCCCAACTCTCGCGCCCGACGAAACCTTGGCCGACGCCGTCGCGAAAGGCGAGAAACAGTCGTCGCCCAGCTTGATCGAAGCGGCTGCTCGGCGTCGCCGTGCCGAGCGTGACCATCCGATACCAACGATAACCCACGTACACGAAGGCGGCCGTCAGCGGAATCAACATTACGTAGAGGAAGATGATGAAACTGTCGGGAACGTTCCACAGGATCGGCCGGGTGATTGCATGATTCATGCGGTGCTCCGATTAGGGCGCGGAGCCGTTGGTACGGCGTCACGCGGCCTCCAATGCGTTTTAAAGAGGAACGGGAGCAAATTCAATCGGGTGGTGGTTGCAAAGCCGCAAGGCGGGCAAATTCCGCGGCGCGATGAATGAGTAATTCGCGCCAGAGCCGTATCGGCGGGCGCAACGACATTAGGATCAAGCCTTCACTTGCGCAGGCTCATGAGAACGTAACGCAGGCCTTGGTTGGCGAGCCCGTCGCGCACCAACCGATGCATCCGTAGAGATTCGATCATACGTTCGCGATTGGCCTCAGAGCCCCGATGGCCAATCGAATGTTTCAGCAGCGCAATCGTCAGCGTCCAGAACGGCCGCGTTCGCGCCGAGACGTCTTCCAATGAATTCATCGTGAGACCGGCTTCGAGCGCCGCGTTCGTGTATTCGTCGAGCGTGCCGATACGGGTGTGCCAATGCCGGTTGAAAGGCGCTTCGTATTCACGACAGTTGAGGAGGCAATCGATGATGAACAGGCTGCCGCCCGGCCGCAGGAGCTTCGCGGTGCGGCTCATCCATGCGCGCCGCGGCAGATAACCGGAACTGTCAACCGCGACCGCCGCGTCGAAATGGCACTCACCAGGCATCGTGACCGCGTCACATAAAAATGGCCGGATTAGCGACGCCACCCCGGCCTGAGCGGCGAAACGTCGAACCCATGCGATGTGCGACGCCACACAGGTGACCGCCGTCACACGCGCGCCATATTCTTGCGCCCAGAACAGCGCGCCGCCCCCCAACCCACAACCGACGTCCAAAACTTCGCCGTTAAGGGTGTGCGACGCGCCCCAAACCTCCGCCGCATAACTCAGCATCCGCTCCTGCGCGGCAACCAGCATCCGCCGCACTTCCAATATCGACGTGCCAGGGTCAACCGGCTCCTCGAAAAGACCGGTGTGATAATGGACTCGCGGACCAGGTCCGTAGCGCTCGAGAATCGCGGCAGTCTTGGCGTCGTAGTAAGCGACGATTTCACGCGATCGCTGTCGCTCGGCGAAATGAGGCGACGAGCTTGGCGAGACTCCCGGCACGGTTGCGCGCGATTGTCGAAACGCCGGGCGCTCTAGCACTCCCATATGCTAACTGCCGCGACGTTATTGGTCAGTCGACCGAACTCCAAAGTACGAATAATTTCCAGCCCGGCGCGTTCGCCGGGCCTCTGTTTATGAAAGTGAAGCTGAAGTGAATCGGACCTTTTCCGTTTTTGTCCACCCAATCGGCTGTCCCCGTGATATAGCCGAACCTGTGATCGACGTGATGAGGAACGACCACGTTGCTGTTGTTGTCCGGCGTAAAGGTTGGATTGTCCCGGTTGGCGTCGGCTTCCAGGTAGTTTCGGACGTTAGTCCGGCCGAATTGCGGCGGATCGCCGTCGGCGACGGTCTTAAGGAGCGCATATTGGTCGAGCATAGCTTCCAGGGTCGCCCAGTCGCGGCCATTGTACGCGTTGACTGCGTCTTGAAATGTTTGCAGCAGCGTTTGAGTGGGGGTGAGCAAGGATAGCCATAAAGTCTGGACGCTCTGACGTTCCATTGGAGATTCCCCCTTTTGCGTTCACCCGTTATGAACGCCGACCACGTTTTTGCTCTGTAATCTGTCGGCGGCCAAGCGAGCAATTGTCAACTGCCCAAAATGGGCTTATTACACCTTTCAATCTCTAAATCAATCTTTAACGGACCAAACGTGCTACCCCGACGGCCTGCGGAGTTCACGCCACGGTCGTCTTCACTTGGAAAGGTTGCTGGATTGAGTCTTTTATCAGCTGAGCGTCGCCAGTATCGCTTTGGCTTCCTTCAGGTCTGGCGTATCGAAGCCTTCGGTAAACCAGCCGTAGATGGGCTCTAGCAGGGCGCGAGCTTTGCGCCCGACCCGCCGTTTATCGAGCAGACGCCCCAGGCTCATCGCCGCACGCAATTCGAGTGACTTCGCTTCCTGTCGGCGGGCGATTTGCAAAGCCAATCGGAAGCACCGCTCAGATTCGTTCCAGCTCTCCCGCTCATCACCGCGCTTTTTCGCCCGAGCGAGCGTCAATTCTCCGGTGAGCCGATAAAGCTCCGCCTGCCACCACCGTTCCTTATTTCGATTCGCTATGACTTGTGCAGTACCCAGGACTTCGAGCCCTTCGTCTGACTTGCCCGTGCGCGCATAGACTTCCGCCAGCAACGCTAAGAAATAAGGCTTCATGGTCTCCGTGCCGGTCGCCTCGAAAGCCCTCAGCCCGGCGCCTATTTGTGAGATCCCGTTCTCGATGTCACACTCCGCCGCGATGGCCCAGCCCCGGAGGATCTCCCCCATATGCATCAAAAACGCGAATTGATGGTCCGACGACAATCTGATCGCGGTCTCGGTTCGTCCGCGAATCATCTCGTGTTCGCGGCAGATTTGATGCAGCCACGCGGCAAAGTCGCAGGCCAGGGCAAGACTGAACGGATGCGCGATGCGCTCCGCCGATGCCAACGCTTTCTGGTTACGTCGGCGGGCCTGGTCCGGATAGCCGAGGAACCACAGCGCCCAGGCAGAGTGCGAGAGGCAGACTACGCACGAGTCCTGTCCAAAAGTGTAGGCGAGCGCGCGATGCTTGTCCGGGTCGTAGGTCGCGATAGCCTGATCGAGTTGATCCAGTGCGCGCCGAAAATCGCCGAGTTCAAGCAAGCTAACGCCCAGCAGATGCCGCGCCTCCATCAGTAACACGGGTTCGTTCGCGCGCTGGGCGATATTGAGACACTGCTGGCTCACCTCCAGCGCGGTTTCATGTTTTCCACGCGCAGTGTAGGGCACCCACAGGCCCCATAACACTGGGAAGAGTT
The DNA here is from genome assembly GCA_050736555.1 of Binataceae bacterium (SeqCode). Lineage (GTDB taxonomy): Bacteria > Desulfobacterota > Binatia > Binatales > Binataceae > JBOHWJ01. The sequence continues at coordinate 4,237 of JBOHWM010000234.1, read as the reverse complement.
GCGGCGTTTCGCCCACCTGCCGGCAGAGCTCGCGTGCGCGCTCGTAAACCCTTTCCGCTTCCGGCGAACCAAACCCTTCGGTCACCATCAGCGGCACGCCCAGCGCGGTCTGCAGCATCAACTCTTGTTGAATGCGTTCCGGAGTTTCCGGCAGCCGCTCCAGTAATCCGAGCGCTTTGCGCAAATGCGCGATCGCTTCAGTATTTGCGGAGCGTTGCACCGCTTTTTCCGCCGCCAGTTGCCGATAGCGGATCGCCTCCAGCGCCAGATCGGCCTCGGTATAGTGATGGGCGAGCAATTCCGGTTGGCTGCGAGCAATCTCGCCGAACCGCCGTTCGATTACCTCGGCAATATGGCGATGATATTGTTGCCGCTTGCTCTTCAGGATCGACTCATAGGCGGCGTCCTGGATAAGCGCGTGTTTGAACAAGTAGCGCGTCTGTAAGGCGCTGCCGATACGATTGACCAATTGCATTTCGAGTAGTTTGTCGAGTCCTTGCACCAGCGTTGCTGGATCCGACAATGAGACCGCCTCGATCAGTTCGTGTGAAAATTCCCGGCCCAGCATCGCGCCGATTTGCGCCACTTCCTTGTATTCACCCAAACTATCCAGGCGTGCCGTGAGGGAGTCGTGAATCGTGGCCGGAAGCGCTGGGCGGATCCCCTGCTCGATTTTTCCCAACGTGCCGGCGCTGCCAGACTCAACAACCGCCCGGGTTAATTCCTCCACGAACAGCGGCACACCATCGGTCTTGTCCAGAATGGTCTCCATCACGTCGCGGGGCAGCGCTTTATCTCCGGTGATGCTTTCGACGATCTGGCGCGCATCGTCGCTGTCCATCCGACTTAGCGTTAACTGACTGATCGGGGCATTCGCCAACGGCACGGGTACAAAGCCATGCCGAAAGGTAAGCAGCAGCAACGCATGCATGGTCGGTATTTCGACGAAGAGGCGCGACAAGTACTCCAGGGTGGAAGGATCAGCCCATTGCAGATCTTCAAATATCACGCACAGCGGCGCCCGTTCGCTCTCCTCGCGCAGCCACGACAACAAGGCCGCGAACGTCTTTTCCTTGCGCTGCTGCGGCGTGAGCTCCGCGTGCTCGTCGGCTTGGCTGGGAAGCGATAGCAGCGAGGCCAACAGTGGCATCGCGTCAGGCGCTCGCAACGATCGCGTGTTCATCGCGGCATTAAGTTTGGCGAGCTTTTCCTCCGGCGTATCGCTGGCGGAAAAGCGCAGCAGCCGATTTAGCCGATCGACCACCGGATGCAGTGCGCTACTCTCATGATACGGCGAGCAATTGTATTCGATCCGCGTGCCAGCGTCGTCGATGAGATGCTGTTTGAATTCGTGCAAAAGTCGTGACTTGCCAATCCCGGCGTCGCCGCTGATCGCAACCACCTGACCGTGGCCCCGCGTCGCCAGGCGCCAGCGTTGCAGTAACAGTCCAAGTTCCTCTCGCCGATCGACGAATGTGGTTAGTCCCGTGCTGGTGGCCGCTTCGAAGCGGCTTTCGGCTTCGCTTTCGCTCCTGACCTGATGAACCTCGACGGGTTCGGCGATGCCTTTGAAGCGCCGCGGTCCGAGGCTCTGGCAGACGAAGTGTCCCCGCACCAGTCGGTACGTCGCGGCGCTGATTACCACCGTATTTGGCTCCGCCGCCTGCTGGATGCGCGCGGCCAGATTGGGGGCCTCGCCGACAATCGCGGTGAGGTCGCGCCCCGCGCCGACGGCCATCTCGTCCACCACGACGAGACCGGTATGAATGCCGACCCGTGCCCTCAACTGATGCGGCGAGTGGTCGCGGCGAGCCAGCCTCCGGATGATTTCCAATCCGGCTCGAACTGCGCGCGCGGCATCGTCTTCATGTGCAACCGGATAGCTGAAGTAAGCGAGCACACCGTCGCCCAGGTATTGAGCAAGAAAACCGTCGAACTGGCTGACCGCCGCGGCGCATAGCTCATGATAGCCGCGGATGATCTTTGCCAATTCCTCCGGGTCCGTCCGTTGCGACAGCTCGGTCGAGCCAACCAGGTCGCAGAACATGACAGTGAGCTGCCGCCGTTCACCAACCGTCGCGCGTACGACAGGCGCGGCGTTGGATGTTTGTTGAGCGGCTTCCGCCCACACCAGCACGATTCCGTTCTCGTCGGTTCCGAGGCGTTTGGCTTCGACAATCTCGGCCTTGATAGCCTGAAGCATCGCGTCGTCGATATCGAGGCGATGCTTCAATCCGCGATACGATAAACGACGCTCGCGCCGCAGCAATTCGATAGCTCGGTTGAGGATTTCGTCAAAACTCACGGCAGGTCTTCCCGACAGACCGGATGCTTCGCGCTGGCATTCCTTTCTCCGCGATCAGCTAACATTTCCATTCTGAAAAAGACTGACGAGTACGGAGCACGTGCGTCGCTTCATCCCCGCCTCAACCGGATCTGAGCGTGATGACCATTTACTCCCATAACACCGAGAACATCGCAAGCGCTAATAGCATTTCTTAGGTATTTACCGCACGAAACAGAATGACATGAGCGAGCTTAGCCCCGATGGCCCGTCTGACACGTGGCGCGGTTGCGCCTTACGCCTCGCAGCCGGATGATGATGTCCGCGGGACATGATTTCGGCCAAACAACAAATCGATGAAATTGTTACCTCGCTGCGGCAAGTGATTGCGCCCGCGATTGTGGAGCCCTATCCCAAGGCGCAGGCCTACATGGCTGCCGTTATTCTTGAATTCGTCGCGCGGCAAATCGAGGAGCGCGGGGACATCGAGCGGGACAAGGGGGCGGCATTGCGCGCGCTCTTCCACGAGCTGTCATTGACGCCGGAATTGAATCGGTTGTCGGAACTAGGCCGCTTGATCGGCCGCGACGAGCCGGACCAGGCCGCGTTGCACGAACTGATCGAGCAGCTTTATCATCAGCGTCAGCAGTTGGGTGAAGAGGTCTTCGCGAAGGCCAACCACCGCATCCGTCAGACCCTGCGGCGGATGCTCGACGAGGACCTCAAAGTGGCGAAAGGGGCTTAGATGAGCGCCAACGTGCAGGAAATTATCCGCGCCTGGCTTGAGAAGAAAATGCCGCGGGCGCGTGACCTGACGTTCACCGACTTCGTTCATACACCCGGCGGATGGTCGCACGAAATCTACATCTTCTATGCGAATTGGCATGAAGATGGGCGCGCGATGCGCCAGGGGTTGTGCTTGCGTAAGGATCCGGGCGTGGGCTTGCTGCGCGAACTGTCGAGCCTCACGGAGCAGTTCCAAGTCATCAAGGCGCTCGAAGCGACTCCCGCACCCACGCCCAAGGCGTACTGGTACGAAGAGGACACGTCGCTACTCGGTGGGCCGTTTTTCGTGATGGAAAAAGTCGAAGGCGAAGTACCCAATCCGTGGTCACGCGCTGGCAAGCGTTATTACGCCGAAGCCGCCGCGCGCGGCAAGCTGCCGCGCAGCTTCGTCGAAGCGCTCGCCGCGTTGCATAATCTGGATTGGCGCGCAGCCGGTCTCGCCTTCCTTGGGATACCCGGCGAGGGCAATAATTTCGCCTTGCGGGAAATCGCCAAATGGGAATCGCTCATCGCGCAGTCCAGCCGCAAGCCGGAACCTGTATTGACCGAACTGCTGATGTGGCTCAAGGCCAATGCGCCCGCCGCAAGCCGTCTGGCGTTTGTTCACGGCGCCTATCGGACCGGCAATCTCATCGTCAAAGATGACGCGATTGCGGCGATTATCGATTGGGAGCTACAGGTGATTGGCGATCCGATGTATGACGTCGCCTACGTGCTCTCGGAGCTCAATCACGAAGGGTCGCCGCTGCTATCATGTGTCGTCGAGCGTGATTTTTTTCTCGACTACTACCAGGAACTGACCGGATTGACCGTCGATTTGGAAGTCTGCCGCTATTACGAAATCCTTTACATGATGCGCAGCACGGCGTTCTGGCTGAGCGCTTCGGGATTATTCGCCGACGGCCGCAACAAGGATCTGAGACTGGCGCGCACCACTTATTCGGTGCCGGTAGTGCTTGACATGGCGGCGAAAGCGCTGGGCTTTTGAAACGCAATCCGAACACCGAACCCATTAGCGAAGCGGAACGATCAGGCGAATCCGCGAGCTGTTCCGCGAGTTGCTGCGTTTAGGAATTGGAGAAAGCGCGATGTTGACCAGATGGGACGAAATGATGTGCCATCAACTGCCCGCAACGATGGACCATGTTGCCACCGATAGTCCCGAAT
>JBOHWM010000233.1:0-3684 GCA_050736555.1 Binataceae bacterium (SeqCode) | reverse complement strand
GCGGTGTTATGTGCGGAGCTGTTCGGCAACCGGGTGGAACGGCTCTATGATGTAGGTGTGGCCGGACTGCATCGGCTGACGACCAGGCTCGCGACGCTGCATGCGGCCAGCGTGCTGATCGTAATCGCGGGAATGGAAGGCGCCTTGCCTTCCGTGGTGGCCGGCCTCGTCGACAAGCCCGTCATCGCGGTGCCGACCAGCGTTGGCTACGGCACCGGGATGGGCGGCTTTGCGGCGCTGTTGGGGATGCTCAATAGTTGCGCCAGCGGGATTACGGTCGTGAATATCGATAACGGTTTCGGCGCGGCATTCGCCGCCACTTTGATCAATCGCGTCGGGCTGAACCGCGACGGCGGCACGTGATGGCACGCGGCAAGCCTCTTACCAGCGGACGGGCGCGGCGCGCGATGAAAATCGGCGGACTCGCCTCCCAGGTTGGTTCAAGTTACCTGTGGACCTCGCTCAGGCGCCCCTTTCTTAATATCGACCGGTATGAACGCGAGATGCTCGAGACACATCTCAAGAATGCGCGGCGTATCGTCGAAGGCTCCAAGCAATTGCGCGGCGCCTTTATGAAGCTCATCCAGATGCTCTCGATGCGTGAGGACCTGCTCCCCGGCGAGGCCATTGATATCCTGCGAACCACCCAGTCGGACGCACCGCCGATGGACTATGCTCTCATCGCGCAGCAGATCAAACGCGAGTTTTCCAAGTCGCCCGAACAGCTCTTCACCAATTTCGAGACCACGGCCTTCGCCGCCGCCTCGCTCGGCCAGGTCCATCGCGCGCGCCTTAAAAATGGCGAGGAGGTCGCCGTCAAAGTGCAATACCCCGGGATCGACCGCACCGTCGAACAGGACCTGGGCAATCTGAACTTGCTGCTGCGCACGATGCAGGCGATCGCGAGCGACCTGATGCGCCAGAAGATCGACACTCGGACCGTTTATGCGGAATTGGAGGAGCGCCTGCGCGAAGAGCTCGATTACGTCAACGAAGCGCGCAATATCAACGAATTCCGCCGCCTGCTGGCCGGTGATGACGACTTGCTGATTCCGCGCGTGATCCCCGAGTTAAGCTCGCGCCGAGTGCTCACCATGACTTATCTCGACGGCTATCGCCTGGTCGACGTTTTCGGCACCGCGACCGACTTGAAGCTGCGCGCTTGGGTCGCGCGCAAGTATTATTCACTGGTATGGCGCCAGATCCTGGAATTCGGCGTGCTGCACACCGATCCTCAGCCGGGCAATTACCTGGTCACGTGGCATCCCCGCCTGGGCGTGCTCGACTTCGGTTCGGTTCGGCATTTCTCGGAAACCGTCCGGCGCTCGAGCCTGCAACTGGCGCAAGGCATCGTTAATCAGGACGATCGCATGATCAGCTCGGCGATGCTCAAGATGGGCTATCTCGACAGCGGCCAGGACGCGGCGCCGATGGTCAAGGTGATCTACATTTTGTTCGAGCCGGTGATTACCAATCGGCCTTATCATCCCGACGAATACGACGCGGTGGAGAAAGCCACCACGGTGGGCGAGATCGCCTTCGAGCACAAGCTGTATAAATCACCGCGCCACAGTATTTTTCTCTTGCGCGCGCTGATCGGACTCGACGGTATCATGAAGGGGCTGGGTGCCAAGCTCAATTACTGCGCAATGTTTCGCGAGGCGGTGCGCGAAGCCACCAGCGCCGAGGAGCGTGGCGCACGTTCATCGTCACACCAGGCGCGTTAGACTTTCGCCAGTGCCACCCATCATTAATACGCGGCCACTACTTCAGGCGGCGGGTCGGCGCAGCGCGCTCGACGTGCACCAGTCCGCGGGTCACCGCGCCCGCGCCGAAGCGCTCAGTGACCGCGTCGAGCGCGCGATTAAGACGCCCATGGCGGGACGCGGCGGCGGCCGACATATCAAATAGTCCCAGTTGCGCCGGGTCGGCACGTTCCAGGTTATGCACCTGCACTCCCACCAGGCGCACCTTCTCATTGTGATCGGCCCGCGCCAGCAACGCGATTGCAATCGCGCTGATCCGCGCACCGTCGTCGCTCGGCGTTTCCAGCGACAAGCTGCGCGTAACTATCGGATAGCGCCCGCCACCCAGCGGACGCGCGAGCTTGAGCTTGAGCACCACCGTGCCGGCTTGCACGCCGTCGGCGCGCAGGCGGTGAGCAAGCGCCTCGCCATGGGCAATCAGCACGCGCCGTAATTCCAGTGAGTCGAGTTCGAGGTCGTGCTCAAAAGTATTTTCCTCGCCATAGGATTTGCGGCGCCAGTCGGCGATTACCGGGCGCGGATCGCGTCCGTTGGCAAGTTCATGGAGATGCGCGCCGAAGGAGCCGAAGCGTACGCGCAGGTCGCCGCGATCATGCCGCGCCAGCTCGCCGATCGTTCGGATCCCAAGCTGATGCATACGTGCCAGGGTCACCCGTCCAACACCCCACAGCCGTTCCACCGCGAGCGGCTCGAGAAACGCGCTTAGTTCGTCAGGGCCCACGCACAACAGGCCGTCCGGCTTGGACAGGTCGCTTAGGATTTTCGCCGCCATCTTGGTTGGCGCAAGCCCGACTGAAACCACCAGCCCGGTGCGTTCCAGCACGTGCTGTTTAAGCGCGCGCGCGACATCAATGGGCGCGCCCATCAGCCGCTCGGTGCCGGTGAGATCGAGAAACGCCTCGTCCAGCGACAACGGCTCGACCGCCGGGGTGAAGCTGTCGAAGACCTCGCGCACCTGCCGCGACACTTGCGCGTAACGCTCCATGCGGCCGTGCACGAAAATCGCGTGCGGGCAGAGTTGATGAGCTTGCGCCGTGGGCATCGCGGAATGTACGCCGAAGGCGCGCGCAGGGTACGAGGCCGAGGTCACCACGCCGCGGCGCGAGCTGCCGCCGACGATCAGCGGCTTATCGCGCCATTCGGGATGATCGAGTTGTTCGACCGACGCATAGAAGGCGTCCATGTCGGCATGAGCGATTACCCTCCGCCATCCCGCCTTGTCGCTTGCGTCCGCGTCCATAAAAGCGATTACAGCGCGATTCGCCAAGCGGCGCCAAACGCCCTGATCGCGCGCCCGGTTGCATGAGCCCTGATCATCATTTCGTTCACTACTTCGTCGGCGCCGGGGCCGTTACGTCAACATGGTCGGAATCGTGCCCGCGGGCGAATGGCCCATCGAGTCCTGGTCGGCACGCAATGAGTGGCTGTTCGGCTACGACGCCGAAGCCGAATGAAGCTCAGTGAGTCAGGGCGCCGCTGACTTGGGCGAAGACCGTTTCGGCGGCGCGTTCACCGCTGGCGATACAATCGGGAATGCCGACGCCGCGCATGAAGGCCCCGGCCAGTGCGAAATACGGGATCGCCGCCGCTTCAGCTTCGATCGTGTCGACGCGATCCAAATGGCCGACCGCGTACTGTGGCATCGCACGCGGCCAGCGTTTCACATACGTGAACAGCGGCGCGCCTCTGACACCGGTCAGGGCGGCGAATTCTTCCCGCGCCGCCGCAGCCATCGCATCATCGTCGAGTCGCATCAGTTCGGCTTGCAAGGCGCCGCCGATAAAAGCTCGCGCGAGCACAAGTCCCGCGGGTGCGCGGCCGGCGAACTTGAGACTCGAAAAGCTGCCGGCAATTATCCGCCGTCCTTCAATCACCGGAACAACGAAGCCGAAGCCTACCGGCGGACGCGGGAAATCAT
>JBOHWM010000232.1:0-6658 GCA_050736555.1 Binataceae bacterium (SeqCode) | reverse complement strand
TCGCTGACCAGCTCCGGACGGCCCATCGCACGGCACAGGCGCGGGAATTCATGCTGCTGTACCAGCAACATTATATAGCCGCCATCGGCCTTGAACACGCCGGAGGGACTGCCGGTCGGATGTTGCGAGCCGTTGCGCCGGGGCTTGAACTTCTCCTTGCGGATTGACAGCACCGGCACGCACAACTCGTGCATATGAAAATAGGTGTCCAGCAGCGAAGCGTCGATATATTGCCCCTTGCCGGTCCGCGTCGCATTGAGCAGCGCGAAGCCCACCGCCATCGCGGCGGCGACTCCGGTTGAAACGTCGCCAATTGCCATTGTCGGGGTAATCGGCGGGCGATCGGGCTCACCTAGCAAGTCGATGACGCCGGCGAACGAGGCGCCGATAAAATCGTAGCCGGGACGATTGCTCAGCGGACCGCTTTGGCCGGTGGCCGACACCGAGCACATCACCAGCTTCGGATTGATCTGGCTGAGCGCGTCGTAGCCAAAGCCCATTTGAGAAATGACGCCGGGCGCGAAATTCTCTACCACCACGTCGATCTTCGGGATCATCCGCAACAACAGTTCCCTCGCATGCGCGTTACGCAGGTCAATACCGAGGCTGCGCTTGCTGTGGTCGTGCTGGAAGTAGTAGGTCGACATGCCATCTTTCATCAGGCCCATCTGGCGGACGTGGTCACCCTCGAGCGAACGTTCGACCTTGACGACGTTGGCGCCGAGTTCGGCCAGAATCCGGGTGCAAGTCGGTCCCGCGACAAAATGGGTGAAATCGAGGACGTGATAACCCGTCAACATCAGTGCCTGCTGCTTCATACGTAGGTTAACTCCTTTTCCAATGCGGTCAGGCCAATGAACAATCATACAAATGTTAGGCGCCAAGTGTCCATTGAAGCCCTCCTCAGGCCAGCGCCCGCATGGGAGAGCGATCCAGAGCACTGAGTGGAATATAGCAAGGCGATAATTTTTCAGCTTTATCGTGTGCCGCGCGGGCCGCCGGTAGAGTAGGCTGTCGTTCGAAATGGGGGTGGGATGATTGCCGATCTAATCTATAACAATCCGACGTGGTTATGGGCACCGATTCTGATTGTGCTGATTACCGGCCTCGCATGTCTTGGGCTGGTGATTTTTCACCGCCTGGTCCGCCTCGAGGTACGCCGGGCGCACAACGAACTGGCCGGCTTTATGTTCGCCGCCATCAGTGTCACCTACGCGGTGTTACTCGCTTTTATCGCCATCGCGACCTGGGAATCGTACACTCACGCCGAGCAGATCGTTGATCTCGAAGCCGACTATGTCGGCAGTATCTACCGCGATACCCAAGGTCTGCCGCCGGATGTGGGTGCAAGCATCCGCGGCGACGCGCGCTTGTACATCAAGACGGTGATTCATGACGAATGGCCCGCGCAGCAGGCCGGCCAAACCCCGACGCAGGCTTGGGAGCCATTGCGCAGGCTACATAGCGTGATCGTCACGATGCATCCGTTTGACATCGGCGAGGCTGTAATTCAGGCGGAACTGCTCAGGACCTTGAACGGATTGTATCGCGCGCGCGCCACCCGGTTGTCGGCCGCGCAAGGGCATGTGCCGGAAATGGTCTGGTGGATCGTCTTTGCCGGCGCCGGAGTCGTAATCCTCTTCACCTATCTTTTTGGCTTTCACGATTTCCGCATGCACCTGGTGATGACCTCGGCGATCGCGATTTCGATGGCGCTGGTGGTGGTGTTGATTATCGCGCTCGACTGGCCTTTTCGCGGCGAGGTCAGCGTTTCGCCCGAAGCTTTCATCAAAACACAGCAATCCTGGCACGACTTGCCCTTCGACAAAAGCCGCAACGAGAGTGCGATGCACGGCACTCGCGGCTAGCGAACCCGTGCGTCCCTGTCGTGTCCGTCATTCCGAGCGCAGCGCGGCATCTCGAATTCGGTTCCTTTCCTTGGGGTTTTTCCGGGATTCCTCGCTACGCTCGGAATGACAGAGAACCTGTTTCTTCACAATAAACAGGGAATTCTCCTAAGATGCGGCCAGCGTCGCGCCTGCTATTCGCAATTGATCATCCAGGGAATGCCGAATTGGTCGTTCAGCATGCCGAAACGGCGCGCCCAGAAAGTTTGCGCTAGCGGCATCCGCACCGTTCCATGCTCCGCCAGGGCGTTGAAGATGCGTTCGGCTTCCACTGGATCTTCCACGCTGAATGATACGGCGAAGCCAGCCGGCTTTTCGTAGCGATCCGGCGGCGCGTCGGAGCCCATCAGCAAGATGGCGCCGGCGCTAAAGCGGGCATGCATGATTTTGTCACGCCATTCGGACGCGGTTTGACCGGCCTCGGGCGATTCGCCGTAGGTGAGCTTCATCTCGATTTTGCCGCCCAGCACTTTTTCATAGAGTCTGAAGGCCGCCTCGCATTGCCCGTTGAACATCAGATACGGAGTCAGTTCCATGACGCACTCCATTTTTTACTGATTTTTCCGGCGTTTAATTAACCTATTAGTTAAATATGGCCAGACTGAGCACGAGTCAACTAGGGAAACTCCGCATGAGGCTCGTGTTGTCATTCCGAGCTCAGCGAGGAATCCCGGATTGTGTTCTGCTTCTGAAGTTTCCCGGGATTCTTCACTTCGCGGACTCCGTTCAGAATGACAAATGTGGCTTGTGCTAAGGTTCCCTAAAGGGCGCTTGCGACTCCGTCAATACGGAATCACCCTGAAAATTCTCCATTTGCATTTCAGTCGCGCGATGAATTTGCCGCAATCAGCCGAGCCCGGATTACATAATTCTGAACGCAGCGCGCGGAAATCGTAACCCTGACGCGACTCGCAGACTCGTTCGCTCGGCTCCGCTCTGCTCCGCCTAGTGTGCTCGTTCCGCTGCGCGCCAACTAATGAGAAAAACCCGGCCGGACGTGGACAAGCATGAACGAATCTAAACCCGGCGTGACCGAGACTGTGGAATTCCTTGCCGGCTCGGGATGACAGACAGGAAGGTCACAGCACGCTCACCGGTCGAGGCTACAAGATCGCGTGGCGGCGGCAGAAGTCCGCGGCCATGTTCGCGATCAATTCGGGGTCCTCGAACATGGGGTAGTGCCCGATATTTTTTAGATGGGCGGCTTCGGCATTTTTGAGCAGCGCGACGGTCTCGTCGACCAACGGCCTGGGCACCCAGAAATCGTCCTCGCCGCGGATGACCAGCATTGGACACGCGACCACACCCAGCAGATGACGCACGTCATGGCTCGCCCAGCCCTCCAGGTCGCCCACGGCGCTCATCTGCGCATAACGATGCATCCAGCGCAGCTCGGCAATCTTCTCCGCCGGGCAATGGCGATTGAGCGATTCGATCGCCGCCCGTTCCATCTGATCCTGCCATCCCGGACCCCATGACGGATGGGCCAGTGCCGATGGAGACGGAAAGGTGGGCGAGCGCGCCATCCCTTCCATCGCAATTCCGGCGGCCATTTCGGGCCAATGATGGGCGGCGTAATCCAGTGTGAGGTCGCCGCCGATGGAGCATCCCATGATTACCGGCTTGACCAGCGCCAGCGTTTCGGCAAAGGCGTACACAAATTCGGCATGTTCATGAATCGTCCGAAGCGGCCGGTTATCGACGGCGGATGAACGGCAGCGGCCGGGCAAATCGAGCGCGTATGCATGAAAGCCACGCTCCGCCAGCAACGGCAGTATGTAGCTGTATTCGAGCGAGCACGAGCCGGCGGTGTGCACGCAAATCAACGGATAGCCGTCGCCAATTTCATCGAAGAACGTCCTGGTGCCCCTTACTTTTACGTAGCGTCCTACAATATCTTCAGTGTTTGCCATGGCGAATTCCCAATCTCAAGCCGCACCCTTTGCACTTTCGCGCAGGATATAGGCGAGTTGATAGATAGCCTCGGTCAGGCGTCCGGCTTCGAGTAGATTGCCTTCGGTGCGCAGTTCCGGCGGCACTGGCCCCGCGCCTGACAGAGTTGGATCATCGTCGAAATGACGTTTACCCGGGGTAATAAGATCCGCCCATAGCCGCTCGCCATCGATGAGTAATCGCCAGGAACGCTCGGGGCCGCTGATTTTGAAGGTATAGCCGAACGGCGGCACGCTCGCCTGATGGTCGATGATCCGGCCTTTGTAGATTTTGAGCCAAAGCTGGTCGGCGCCGGCTTCGAGCAGCACCGAGCCATCGAACCATTGCGCCTGCTGGTTGAATTCACGGCTGGCGTTGAGGCGGTCAACCAACCGCCGCTGAAAGGCCGCATCAGAAAAAAATGACATCGAATCATCCTCACGTTGGTACTGCGAAGTCAGGAATCCATACAACGGCGCCAAGGCTTTGTACAGGACTGAACATCATTTCGAAAAGCACCGTGAGCGATCGAGCCGCGCTAATGGCGATCGACCGCGCGATAGCGCGTGGCAACCATCTTCCAGTCCAGATGATCAAAGAAACGCGCAACGTATTCCGCGCGATTCTTATAATCGATCGCCCAGGCGTCTTCGGCCACGTCGCACACGACCAGCGGATTGCCACCGACCCATCCGCCGCTGTCATTCTCACTCAGCGGCGCGTCATGCCAGCGATCATCGTAAGGATCGTAGATCAGCACCGCCCAGTTGTCGGCGACGCGGGCGCAGGCGGTAAAGTCCTCGCGCCAGTCCGCCAGCGTACCCATATGTTCGCTCATATTGGCCAGGATGTAATGCGAGGGCTTGGTCCGCACCGGCGTGATATTGCGAAAGTAAAACTCGTGCAGCAGGACCGCATTTCCCGCCGTGATCTGCTGAATACGCAGCTTTTTATATTCGTCCGCGTGCGCGGCATCACGTGATATTGCTGGCAACGCCGCATGAGCCGCCAGCAGCTTGCTGAAGGTGTCGCGATAGCTAGTGTAATTGCGCGCCAGTTGCTGCTTGCTCAGGAAGCCGGGAATCTCCGCAATTGGCAGCGGCGCCGGCTTGCGCGGTTGAAAGCCGGGCTTGCCTTTGAGCAAACCTTCGAACGACAGGCCGGTCTCTTTTGGCGCCGCAAACGCCGGACTGACCGCGCCAGCAACCGCGCCGATCCCGATTAGCGCCGCGTTACGCAAAACCGTGCGTCGGCTCAGATAATCGAGCGGAGGTGGTTCATTTACCATGTGCCCATGCCATCTCACTGATAAGTGATCGTCGCCAGAATTACTAATGCGCCGTCAAGGCCTTATGCGAACCGTTCTTCCCCATCAGCGGCACCACGCACAGGCACGCCACCCCGAGCAGCCAGAGCGTATCGATATACGCCTGCACCGAGCCTGTTGCCGCACCAGCGCATAGACCCGCCCCAAGGCTTGATGCATCGCGTCGGGCGTGCTGAAGCCCCGATGCGAGAGGTTCGCGCTCAAGCCGTTCAGCGTCCCGTCGTAGTTGGTGACGAGCCGCGCCAGCGTGTCCTGATGAATTTGCGGGCGCCGCGCAATCAACGTCGTTACCAGCGAGATGCCGACGCTGCCGCCGATATTGCGCGCGAGATTCACGATACTCGAAATCTGGTTGCTGTTTTCCCCCGTGGCGAAAGCGAACGCGGCAGTGTTGATCGGGATGAAGAGAAACGCAAGCCCGATCGACTGGTAGATCCGATACATCATGGCGGTGCGGAAATCGAGATTCAGGTCGAACCCGCACATGGGGTCGTGCCCATGCTGAAATAGTTGCGCGAGTAAACGATCGCATCCACAATGATGGCTGTTCGTTAGCGGGCGGCAGGAGACGATTCCGCCGCACCATGGAGTAACCATCTTTGGCTGCAACAGCGGAACCGGGCACTGTCGCCCGGTCTGAAGTTAGCGATCGTAGCCGGCGCCTGGGCCACAAGTGGCTAATCGCCGCCGCCGTTATGCTGGGGGCGACGATGGAGGTGCTTGATACTTCCATCGTCAACGTCTCGCTGCCGCATATGCAAGGCAGCTTTGCGGCCAGCCGCGATGAAGTCACCTGGATCCTGACCAGTTACATTGTCGCCAACGGGATCATGATCCCGTTGACCGGATGGATTTCCGCCCGCTTTGGGCGCAAGCGCTATTTTTTGTTCTCCATGCTGATCTTCCTCGTCGCCTCGGGGCTATGCGGAGCGGCGCAAAGCCTGACGCAAATCGTCCTCTTCCGCCTGCTGCAGGGCGCGGCCGGCGCGGCGATGATCCCGTCGTCGCAAGCGATCCTGATGGAAACGTTTCCACCCGAGGAGCAGGGACTGGCAATGTCGGTGTGGGGCATGGGCCTGCTCACCTCGCCGATGCTGGGGCCGACGCTGGGCGGCTGGATTACTTACAACTGGAGCTGGCGCTGGAACTTCTATATCAACCTGCCGATCGGCATCGTCGCCACCCTTATGGTGATGGCGTTCGTACACGATCCCGAGCACATTCGCGAATCGCGGGCGCGCGCGAGCCGCGTCGATTACCTCGGCATCATCTACCTGACGCTGGGCCTGGGACTGCTGCAAATCGTGCTGGACCGCGGCCAGCGCGCGGATTGGTTCGCGTCGTCATGGGTGTGGGCGTTCACCACTATCTCGGCGGGCTCGCTGATTCTGCTGACGGTTCACGAATTCCGCTTTCCCGAGCCGATCCTTGATTTGCGCATCCTCAAAATTCTACTGTTCGATATCTCGGTAACGATGATCCTGGTCATGAT
>JBOHWM010000231.1:0-17886 GCA_050736555.1 Binataceae bacterium (SeqCode) | reverse complement strand
TGGCCGAGCGGGGAATGCTGGCGGGCGGCGCGAGCGCTGTCGACGCGGCGCTTGCAAACGATCACGTGGTCTCGCATTCACCCTGGCTGCGGTTGGGCGGTTTTGAGTTATGGGCTCGCTCAGCGAGTTTAAAGTAGAATCTGATAAGCGGACAAACACGGTGAAGTTCAAGCGCCTCGCAGACGGCGGGCTGTTCGACGTCGAAATCCTCGCCCACAAAGATTCAAAAGTCCAGGTTCGTGTGAACGGCGAAGAACGGCTGATCGAAGTCGTCATGATGCCCGATCAGAGCGCTCTGCTTTCACTTAATGGTAGCGGGCTCCGTGTTGCGGCAGCGCGCCAGCGTGATTCAATTTTGGTTGCGGCCGGGCCGCTCGCCTGCCAGTTCGTGCCAGTGGCAGTGCGCCGGGGGCGCGCCGCTCATGGTTTGGCGACTCCGGAACTTACGGCGCCGATGCCGGGCAAAGTGCTCAAAGTGTTGGTTGAGGAAGGCCAGCGCGTCGAGCCAGGGCAGCCGCTGGTAATGCTCGAAGCGATGAAGATGGAGACGGCGCTCGCCGCGGAAGCCGCCGCGATCGTAAAAAAGATCCATGTGGCCGCGGGTCAGATGGTCGACCATGGCGCCGTGCTGCTGGAGCTCAGTCCAGCCCCAGCATCCGGCGAAGTTCCGGTTCAAGGCCTTTGAGCCATTCATCGAAATCGCCTTCGCGTTCGACCACGATTTCAATTTTGCCATCCTTGAGACGTTTGGCGCGCGCGGGTGTTTCGGTGCGCAAAGGGATAAGCAGGGCTTCGCGCGAGATGCCCAGCGCATCGGTAATCGCGAAGATGCGTTCGATTTCCTTGAGTGTCACGGACTTCAGCAATTTTCTCGCTCCATTTTCGACGCGGCTCTTTACATATGACGCGCGGCGCATTAGCTCAGATATAAGAGCAGGTGTTTGGGGGCTCTGGTGTACGGCGCAATCAAAAAAGTTGTGAAAGACAAGGGGTTCGGCTTCATCGTTCCGGACGACGGCAGCGAGGATGTTTTTTTCCATCGCTCACGCCTTTCGCCGAAAGTGTACTTCGAGGATCTGCGCGAAGGCAGCGAGGTGCAATTTGAGGTGCGTCCGGGTGATAAAGGCCGGCAGGCCTTCAACGTGCGCCTACGCTGACATGATTGCTCGCAGCTTGCCGGAGTTACCGGGGAGTGGCCGCGGAGATGATGAAGCCGGCCGCGCGCGCCATTCCAATTAAGCCGCCAGCATCCACAATTCTTATCGACGGACGTGGCGGCGGGGTCGCCGCGGGCCGTTGTTTGGCTTCGCGTAGCAACACTAATGCGAGACAGCAGAGAGTTCGAAAAAAAGGGCATCAGCGACCGGCTGCGCAATCTGATTGTGCTATGCGTGGTCATTGTGATCGTCGTCCTGGCTTACTTCGGTGCCAAGTGGGACAACGCCTTCAACACTTCCGATAAAGCAACGATTTTCGCCCAGGAAGTTATTCGCAATAGCCCCGTGGTGGATCAACAGATTGGCTGGGTGACGTCGGTCAAGCAGACCTCGGAGCGCTATACCTCGGAGCGCGAGCCCAAGGTTTTGCTCGACTTCGATGTCACTGGGCGCAACGGTCAGGGCACGGTGTCGATAGTTTTGCAGCGCGTCAACAATAATATCTGGTCGATGCCCCAGGCGAACATGAAAGTCGGGACGCAGGATATCGCCTTACGCGAAGCGCCGCCTAGCAAGGCCCCGCGGCCGATGGCGATGGACTAAAGCAAGAGTCGTTATTCCTGGGCGCGACTCGCAGACTCGTTCGCTCAGTTTTGCTTTGTTACGCCTAAAGACGTGCAAAACGCAAGCATGTGACGCGATAGGCATCGCTCACCGCATATGCTGTGCTCGCCGAATTGAAGTACGGCATCGGGCTTGATTGGTCTGCCGAAGATTTAATCAGTTGCCTGATAGGCGGGCGTTTTCCCAGCGTTCGCCTACTCATTAAAATTCGGTTTGTGGCTATTTACTGATCAAGGTGCCGGGGCATAGGTCTTGCTGACCGCTCCGGCACCATGATGAAGCAGCCAAATGCCAGGATATGTTCGCTTGCGCGCGCGCTTGCGTTGGCAACTCTGATCACCCTGGTGGTTCCGCAGGCATGGGCGGACGATTCGGGTCAGGCGCCGTCAGCCTCAAGCTCGATCACGGCACCAATTGCCAAGGCTGCCCCGGCGCCCGCTGCCGCGCCTACTCCGGTACCGCCATTGCCATCGCCGAGCGTCACCGGGCCACTGCAGATGGCCTCGCCGCACGCGATCAATCTGACGAATCTCGGCTTTCCGGAGCTAAGCGAGACCTATCCCACGATCGCTGGCCTGCTCAATTTCGACGTGAACGCGGTCGTCAGTGGCATCGGCATCGTGCAGAATCACGCGGTCAGCGGTGATCGTACCGCACGCGCCGACGCGAGCAACGCCGAACTCATTATCCAAAAGCCCGATGGGCCCATTCAGTACTATCTTCAAGTCGGAGCCTATAGCATCCCCGCGCTCGGGACGGCTTACGTTTCTTCAGGCAACGCGGTGAATAACTTGTACGGGGCGCTGCCGGTCGCCTATCTTAAGATCGCGCCGACCGCCAGCTTTTCGATTATGGCGGGCAATCTGCCAACTCTGATCGGCGCCGAATACACTTTCACCTTCGAGAACATGAATATCGAGCGCGGACTTCTGTGGAACCAGGAGAACGCTATCAATCGCGGCGTGCAGCTCAATTACAGCAAGGGGCCTCTCAGCGGATCGCTCAGTTGGAATAACGGTTTCTACTCGCCCAGTTATACCTGGCTAATCGGATCCCTCGCGTGGACCATCAATTCGGCCAACGCCTTGAGTTTTGTCGGCGGTGGTAATCTCGGT
Source organism: Binataceae bacterium (SeqCode) (assembly GCA_050736555.1). Taxonomy (GTDB): domain Bacteria; phylum Desulfobacterota; class Binatia; order Binatales; family Binataceae; genus JBOHWJ01. The sequence continues at coordinate 14,990 of JBOHWM010000231.1, read as the reverse complement.
TTTTCGAAATTTTCGAACTTCGCCACGCCGCTGCCGCAGAACAACGGCCAAATCTATAATCTCATCTATACCTTCAATTCCGCGCCATGGATGTTACAGCCCTATTTTCAATGGACCGTGGTGCCGCATAACTCGGAACTCGGAGTATTCAAAACCACTTCAACCCTGGGCGGAGCGATTCTCGCCAGTTACCAGATTTCTGAGCATGTCTTTTTGGCGGCGCGCGCGGAATTTATCGGCAGCACGGGAAGCCCCAATGATGGCGCCGCCAATCTCCTATATGGTCCAGGGAGCCGGGCGTGGTCGCTGACGCTGACACCGACCTATCAATACAAGCACTTGTTCGTACGTCCCGAAATCTCGTACGTGCAGGCGATGAACTATACCTCGGGCGACGTCTTTGGAGGACAAAACGGCAGTCCCGCGCAAGTGCGCGGATTGATCGAGTTCGGTTTGCTGTTATGAAAACCGAATCCGGGCGCCGCCTCAATCGCCACGCCCAACTCTCAAGGCGGGGGCCGCTGCCGTCAACCCGACGAAGGTCAGAGGCGAATGAAATTGCCAACGAGTGGTCATTGCGTCATTGACCGGGTGATCTTGTTTTCGGTATCTCGATGGTGAAGGTGGTGCCTAGACCCAGCGTACTCTGAGCTTGGATATTGCCGCCGAGGTTTTCAGTGATCCCGCGCGCAATCCATAGACCGAGGCCAAATCCGAGGCTGCTGCGATCAGCGGCGGCGCGCTCGAAGCGCTCGAAAATCCGCCCAAGGTCCTGCTCCGAAATCCCGATACCGTGATCGGTGACCTCGATTAGTGCATGATCTCCGTGTTCGCGAAGATTTACTTCGATCGGCTTGCCTTCGCCGTATTTTATCGCATTGGAAAGCAGGTTAGTGATCACCTGGTCGAGCCGCAGGCGATCGGAGACGATAAACAGCGGCCGTGGACCTTCGACAATCAACCGATCGCGAGCGCCACCGTCGGTGAACCGCTCCGCCGCCTCGGCGGCCAAAGCGGTCAGGTCGAAGCGCTCGAAATTGAATTGGACGCGCCCCGAAGTCAGGCGCGATACGTCGAGCAGAGTGTTGACCAGCCGGCTTAACCGCGCGATCTGCTTGCCGATCCGATTGACCCGCGCCAATAGCTGATCGGGCTGGAGCGCCTCGCCGCTTTTGATCATCCTGACCAGGCCATAGACGGTCAATTGCAGGGCGTTCAGCGGATTACGCAATTCGTGAGCGGCGGCCGAGAGGAATTCGTCGCGGTCCTCCAGCGCGCGCTGAAGATGTTCTTCGGTGCTTTTGTGCTCGACATTTTCCTTCGACAGTTCGCTGATGCTCTCCGAAAGAATCTCGACTTTCTTCGTATCCTCCAACTCTCTTTGCACACTCAGCAGAACCAGCACGTCAAGCTCCGCCTCACTCCCTCCGCTCGATATTAGTTCCGGAGCTTCAGCGTTAGCATCCGGCGGAGCCGGCAATCGGAAGCCGTTGGTCCTGAGCCTCAGTGTTTCGCCGGAAGCTAATCGCCATGACAGACGGCCGGAGACTAAATGACTCTGCGAGCCACATCGATGGAGATAATCAAAGACCATCTCCGGAACATCATTTACCATCGAGGTTAGATTTCGTTCGTGCAACTCCGCGCTTTGAAGGCCAACCAGTTCCTCCAACGCGGAGTTCGCCGCTTGAATGATGCCGCCCTGAGCTGTAATCAGTGCGGGTCCAGGGAACAGCTCCAGCATCGCCCGCCATAATCGTTCGACCTCCAGCGTACCGCGTTCCTTCATACTTTGGCTCTCCAAGCCTAGTGGCCATCTATTGGCCGGCACAAAGTGAACCGTCACAGCCACTTTTCGTGACGCGCTATTCGCCCAAAAGAAATTCGCAGGGGCCGCTTCGCCCCGCATGCTGTTCAATGAAATAGGCGGCATGCGCGAATCATGGCGCGGTAGGCTAGGTTTCCAGTTGGGCAATCCAGCGTGACCGGCTCGAAACCCTCAAACAATTGCGTGGATGCTTACACAATTCACCATGATCGTAAACATCGCGCCGCGCGCCTCGTATGCTGTTCGCCGCACGCACGCTTTTGCTATAGAACGAAATACCCGCTCTGGTTACGGTGCCGACGTGGCGGCGGGAGCAATTAGTCGCTTTTCCCGGAGGCCCATATGTTGCATATCCATTATTTCATAACCCGCAAGGCATCGCTCGACGATGCCGCGTTTCATCGCTACTGGCGTGAGACTCATGGTCCCATCGCTGGCCGTATCCCACAATTGCATCGGTACGTGCAAAGTCATCGGATCCCGTTCGAGGGAACCAATTCGTCCTATGATGGCGAGGCCGAGGTTTTGGTCGACGGCCTGGACGCCCTCGCGCAATTGCGCCAAAGCCGAGAATACCTCGAAGGCGCATTGGCCGACGAACGGAATTTTATCGACCTCACGAGGGTCGAATGGATGGCGACGCGCGACCATATGATTGTCGATGGACCAACCGGTGGTTCATTGGTGAAAGGCGTCTGGCAACTCAAGCGCAAGCCCGGCATGCCGCTCGATGAATTCCGCCAATATTGGATCGAAACGCATGGCACGCTCGGCAGCAAACTGCCGGGGTTGCGACGTTATGTCCAATCGCATCTGATCGACGAGGCTTATCTCTATGCCGAACCGCGCTACGACGGCGTCGCACAACTGTGGTTCGACAGCGCCGATGCGATGCGCGCCGCCTTCGGTTCAGCCGCCGGGAAAGAATTGTCCGCGGACGGGCCGAAGTTCATCGAGACCGCCCTATTGCGGAATTTCGTCGCACAAGAGCATATCCAGGTGGCTTCACGCTGACCGCCGCGACTTGGCGTCTCGTTTTCACTTTGTAGGTTTTTCAGGAGTCTCGAATATGGCTGGATTGCTGCAAGGCAAAATCGCGCTGGTCACTGGTGCCAGTTCAGGTATCGGCCGGGCGGCGGCGCTCGCCTTTGCGCGTGAAGGCGCCAAAGTGCTGGCTGCGGACATGATGGTCGATCAGGGCAATGAGACCGCCGCGCTTATCAAGCAAGCGGGCGGCGAAGCGGTTTTCACACGCTGTGACGTTTCCCGCGCCGCCGACGCGCAAGCACTTACCGTATTCGCCGTCAGTACCTGGGGCCGTCTCGATTGCGCTTACAACAATGCCGGTATTTCAGGAAAAATTGCCCGTACCGCCGAGGATACCGAGGAAAACTTCGATCGCATCATCGCGGTCAATCTTCGTGGCGTATGGCTGTGCATGAAGTATGAGATTCAGCAAATGATGAAGCAGGGAGGCGGTGCCATCGTCAATACCGCCTCGGCGGCGGGCCTCGTCGGTTCACATGGGATGCCGGCGTACACGGCTTCCAAGCACGGCGTGATTGGGTTGACCAAAACCGCGGCGCTTGAATACGCGCGCGCCAAAATCCGCGTCAATTGCGTATGCCCCGGCGTGATCGACACGGCGATGGTGGCCGGGATGGTGTCGTCATATCCGCGCTTGCAGGACAAGCTGGTCGCGGTCGAACCCGTCTCGCGCATGGGCAAACCGTCCGAAATCGCCGAAGCGGTCACCTGGCTACTGTCCGACGCGGCGTCGTTCGTTACCGGATGTGCGATGCCGGTCGACGGCGGCATGACGGCGCAATAGTCAGAGCCGATTAGCGTCGGTGGCGGCGCTTGCTGCCAACCAGCCTCGCCGCAACCGACGCCATGATGGGCGTCCGGCGCGGCATGATAGTCGCCTACAATTTCAACGCGGGCTCGACCCATTCACGCGCGAGATTTTCGAGTTGACTTGTGATGTCTTCTTCGGTGCGTGGCGGACGAAAGTTCACCAACACCAATTCCTCGACTCCGAGATCGCGGTAACGCTTGAGGTCATCCCGCGTGACGCGCTTGGTATAAGGTGAGATCGCCAATTCAATCTCCGAGCGCTTGCGGCCGTTAGCGGCAAGCAACTCCTCCAGCCGTTTGATTTTCACCGCCGCCTCGTCAGGAGTCATATTGAAGCCGCACCAGCCGTTACCATATTCCGCCACCCGGCGCAGCGCGGGTGCGCTTTCGCCGCCGAAGAGCACCGGCAACGCCGCGCCGCGCACCGGCTTGGGAAAACTGCGGACGTTTTCGAATCGTACGAACTCGCCACTGTAGCTGCTCAACTCGTCACCCCATAACCGGCGCATCGCCTCGATATATTCGCGAGTACGCTGCGCGCGCCGCTCCCACGGGATGCCCAGCGCCTGAAATTCCTCCTCCAGCCATCCCACGCCGACGCCGAGCACGAAACGGCCGCCACTCAGGTAGTCGAGAGTCGCGACCACTTTGGCCAGCACCAGTGGGTTATGCTCGGGGACCAGGCAGATGCCGGTTGCCAGGCGGATCTTTGAAGTCACGGTGGCGGCGCATGTCAGCGCGAGGAATGGATCGAGGATCGGCGCGGTGGTCGGTGCTGGCAGCGCGCCGTCTTGAGAATAGGGATAGCGCGAGCTGTATTGGTCTATCAGCACGACATGCTCGGGCGCCCACAAGGTGGCAAAGCCCAGCCGTTCCGCATTGATGGCAATGGACTTGTAGGCCGCCGCGCCCCCCATCCGACCCGAGCCAACGGCAAATAACCCAATTTTCATGTTTGTTTCTCCTTATTTCGGCGCTCCGCAATGCGATGATACGCGAGCACGCGTTCGACGAAATTTTCGCGCACACGCCGGTCGTCGAGCTTATCCTCTTCTTCGACCGGAAGATTCGGGAAGTGCTCAAGCAATGTGGCGGCGAAAAGTCCGCGTCCGTCGAGAGTTGGAGCTTTCTCAGCGTGATAGACGGGCACGACCATTCCGCAACTTGGTGAATTTTTCTTAAAGATGTAACCGGAGAGTTGTTCCATTTCCAATTCGCGCACGCGCCGCGCCGCATATTGGCGCATTGCGCGGGTGATATCGTGGCCGCTCTGACCGCCAACCAGCCGTATTTCTCCGCCGATTTGTGTAAGTCTCAGTGGCTCGCGGGGAACGCCCAAACCGATCGCGAATTCCGGGCACATCGGCACCAGCTCCGCGACATGGCACAGCATTGCGATGGAATCGCTGCGTTTGTGGCCGCCGTCAAAACGTACGCGGGCGCCCAAGAGGCACGCCGACACGCCGATTCTAATTGGCCGATCGTTCACCCATTCAAGCATTCGCGCTCAGACTAGCGTATGCGGATAACTCTGGCTGAGTTGCGGCATTTCCAGTCCGGCCTGCCGCACCCGCCGCTCCAGCATCGACAGGTAGAGCTCCGCAATCTCGCCGTTGTCGCGGGTCTTAAGCCCGTAGCGGATACATTCGCCGGTAAAACCGCTGCCGGGAGGGCCGAAGAAGTTGGCCGCGCGCGGAACCCATTTCCGCAACGCGTTGTTGACGCTCGCAGTGCCGAACCGCGCCGCCGCATCGGCCAATTCGCCGGCGGCAAACAGTTCATGGTCCTCCTCTTCGGCCAGGATCTCTTCGGCCGCGCGTGCATGCGGGGCGTAACTCGAATCGCGATAATTCACCCCGATCATCATGAAACCCGTCATATCGAGGCTGAGACTCGCCATCAACAGTTCAAGTTGATCACTGGCGTGTTCGGCGAAACAGCGTGGCGCGTCGAACGAAGGCGATTTGACCGCGCTTATCAGCGAGCGATCGGCATGCGCTTCGCTGACCCCGAGTTCTCCCAGCAGCCGGTAAATTATGCGCGCATGCTTGCGTTCCTCCGCGAGATTTTTTTCGACGGTGGCACGCAGCGGCGCGTCGCCGATGATTTCGAGCGCCGCTTGATAGCCCACGGCCGTCAGCTTTTCAGCCAGCGCGTGCGCCGCCAAGAGCCGCGTCAGCACTTTGACGTAATTGGGCTCGACGCGCCCGCGCCGCACATCCTCGGCCTCGACAGCGCTGGGGAGGAACTGCCGCCGCGGTGCCATCGGTAACCTCAGTGACGAGCTTCGCGCGAGGGCAGTATCACGGTGGCGCTGCCGGGCGTGGTTTTTTCGCCTTTCACATTTTCCAGCCAGATCTCACAGTCAACCAGGTGGTTGCCGCCGTCGACGTATTTGCGCACTACTTTGCCCTTGCACAGGACCTTGGAGCCGGGTTGATCCATGCCGCGATATTGCACCGAAAGCTTACGCAGCCATCCGAGCTCACCGGCGAAATCCGTCATGAGCTGACCCAGAAAGGCGTTCTTGAGGGCACCATGCAGGATGACACCGGGCACATTATTCTTAAGCGCGAAATCCTTGTCGTAATGGATTTGGTAGAAGTCGCCCGAGGCGCCGGCGTACTTGACCAGTTGCTGCGTGGTCGGGTCTTTTTCAAGAGAAGGGACTTCGCTCCCCGCCTCGACGTCTTCGAAATAGATTTGCTTGCGCGTCATTACTGATTTTCCTCCTGATTTCCGCTCCGCTTCAATAACGGATGCCAGTCGAACGCTGGACCGCGCAGACCACGCCATACTGATTGGTGTAAGTGGTTTCCGTGGTGATAAAGACCATTGGGCCGAGCCGGCCCTGACTTTCGCGCAAATCCGCGATTTTGCTTTGCACCGTGATGCGATCGCCAAGCCGAATCGGCTCGAAATACTCCCAGTCCGAGCCGCCGTCGAGCCCCCGAAAAGCTGGCATCTCCAGCTTGACATCGGGAATAGCGGCGGCCAGTGAGCGGCAGAACGTGGGCGGCGCGATCATGCCGCCGAAGCGGGTCGTGCGCGCGGCCTTCTCATCGTTGAACATCGGATTCGAATCGCCGATCGCCTCGGCGAAACGACGGATGGCACCGCGTTCGACCTCGACCGTACGCGGTTCGCCGGCTTTGCCGATCTGCTTGCGCGCCTCCTCGGTAACATACTTGTTCGCCATAACTGAATCCTTGTGGTTGGAGTGGGGCGGCCTCGCACCGCCAATCACCTTGAGCATCATGCACCGGATCGCCGTATCCGATGCTCCATTAAACGCATCTATACCATATGGCGCGTCACGTCGACGAACCGCCGCGTTCGCGCGATGGCGGGGTGCGAGACTCGCGCGGGAACCGGCGGGATAATGATCTCGTATCACAATTTACAAACCGGAGGATGTCGCGATGGTTAAGCTCAATCCTGACGAGATGGCGGACAGGCTCAAGTCTCTTTCCGGATGGCAATATCAGAACAATGCCATCAGCAAACTGTTCCGATTCAAGGAATTCATGGACGGCATCCGCTTTATCAACCAGGTCGCGGCGATAGCGGAAGCCGCGGACCATCATCCAGACATGTTGGTGAATTACACCCGCGTGACCTTCACCTGTTCGACCCACAGCGAGGGTGGCGTGACCGAGAAGGACCTGCGGCTGGCCAACGACATCGAGCGGGCCTACGGCAAGTACAGCGGCGCGTCGTCGTGAAGAGCCACTAAGCAACCCCTGCATAAATATGGTTTTGTCATTCTGGGCGTAGCGACAATCTCGGATTCCACTCGTGTCCCGAGGCGCTTTCCGGGATTCTTTACTATTTACTATGCGGCTCGTGGACTCGTAATCCTGACGCGACTCGCAGACTCGTTATTCCTGAACGCAGCTCGGAGACTCGCCTGCTCGCTCCGCATCCGCTTCGCTAGTGCGCTCGGCTCCGCTGATGGTGGATTCCGTTCAGAATGACTAACAACTTGTACAGAGCTTCCTTAGCGTGTGCGTGGAACGAAATGCAGTACGCCGTCGCCCGCACGATCAATTTCATTGATTAGGTCGTTGAGGTCGGTGGAATCGGCCACGAAATCGATTTCCGAAGTATCGACCACCAGTAGCGGCGTTTCGTCGTAATAGAAAAAGAAGTCGCGAAAGGCCTCGGATACGCGTTCGAGATATTGCAGGCTGATATGGCGCTCGAAATCGCGCTTGCGTTTGCGCAGCCGTTCCGCCAGGACTCCGACGCGCGCGTTCATATAAACTACCAAGTCGGGTTTCGGCATGCTCGCGTCGAGCAGCTGGTACACTTTTCCGTACAAGCCAAGCTCGTCGCTGGACAGATTGAGACGGGCAAAAATCCGATCCTTGGCGAATAGGTAATCCGCGACCGTGGCATGCGCAAACAATTCCTGCTGCGCCAGCGCGCGTTGCTGGTTATAGCGGGTCAATAAGAAATAGAGCTGAGCCGAAAGCGCGTACTTGTCGGGGTTTTCGTAAAAGCGGGCCAAGAAAGGATTGCTGTCGTTTTCCTCGAGCAGCAGCCGCGCGCTGAGCTCGCGGCCAAGCGCCCGCGCGAGGCTGGTTTTGCCCACCCCGATAGGCCCTTCGACTGCGATATAGCCGTCTTGCCGCCGCATCGAGGCGTCGTGCGCCTGCCTCCCTCCCTGATACCAGGCGGACCTCGTTCCGATACCTACTCCGCTTCAGAAAAAGATATGCCGCTGACTACTTTAGTACCGCTTCATCCGGCGGCTGGCCGGGGGAGTGGAAAATGAATCCTCTCCTCCTTAAGCCTCAGCAACTCCACTGCGGCGCCGCGTCGTGAAAACGCGCCGACGATTTCCTCCACCAGCCATTCCGGTGAGGAGGCGCTCGCCGTGAGCCCTAACGCACGCACTCCGGTCAGCATTTCCGGCTCGACATCGGCGAGCGAATCGACCAGATAGGCACGTCCTCCGCGCATCCGGGCCACTTCAACCATCCGGTTTGCATTCGAGCTCTGCTTTGAACCCACCACCAGCACCGCGTCGCTGACCTCAACCAACTCCTTCACCGCATTCTGACGATTTTGCGTGGCGTAGCAGATATCATCGGTCTTCGGCATCGCAAGGCTGGGAAAACGCTGCTTGAGCATGTCCATGATATCGAGGGTGTCGTCGACGCTGAGCGTGGTCTGAGTCGCCGCCGCCACCCGCGCGTCGTCGGGCACGGCGATAGTTGCGGCTTCCTCGACCGTGCCCACCAGTAAAACCTTACCCGGCGCGACGCCCAGAGTGCCTTTAACTTCCTCGTGTCCGGCATGACCAATCAGGATCACGGTGCGATCCTCGCTGGCGTAGCGTTCGACCTCCGAATGCACCTTGGTGACGAGTGGACAGGTCGCGTCGATGACACGCAGGCGGCGCTGGCGCGCGTGATCCCATTCACTCGGCGCGACGCCATGCGCGCTAAAGATCACACGTTGTCCTTCGGGCACTTCGTCGAGATTCTCGACGAAAATCGCGCCCTCTTTTTCGAGTGCCTCGAGCACAAAGCGGTTATGGACGATCTGATGCCTGACGTAGAGCGGCGCGCCGTATTCTCTCAACGCGCTGCGCACCGCTTCGACCGCGCGGTCTACGCCCGCGCAAAAGCCGCGCGGTTCAGCGAGGATAACTTTTTCAACCGACGTTCCCTTCGGCATGAACCTTCCTTATTTCATACCGGCCGCTCGGTCAACGTTATTATCCAATTGAAGCCGACACTTACCTGAATCCGCGAGGACACGATGGTGCTCGCTTTACAAGCGTCTATTTAGCCGCCGAATGAGGTTCCGGCGGGTGCGAAGTTTGGCAGCCGACCCAGACTTCGCCTCCCTCAAAGTACTCTTTCTTCCAAATCGGCACGATCTCTTTAAGCCGGTCGATCGCAAAGCGGCAGGCCTCGAAGGCTTCCGCGCGATGGGCCGCCGAAACCGCTATTGCGACGGAGGTCTCACCGATGTCCACGCGTCCGACCCGATGCTGGATGGCGATGCGTACAATTCTCCAGCGCTGGCCGGCCTCGAGCGCAAGCTTGCGAATCTCGTTCAAAGCCATCGGCTCGTAGGCCTCATATTCAAGCCTGAGCACGCGCCGTCCGGCGTTATCGTCGCGAGTCGTACCGGCGAAAGTCACAGTGGCGCCCGCGTTAGGAGCGGCGACCGCGCGTTCCAACGCGCCGACATCGATCGGCAAGTTGCCAATACCGATTGGCCCAACCCATGGCGCAGTCGCGCCGCCGCTCACAGGTGGAATGAAGGCAACTTCGTCGTGGTCACGCGGACGATAGTCATCTTTGACGTATTCATGATTGACGGCAAAGGCGAGGCGATCGTGATAACCACCAAGCTCAGGAAATTCTTCCACCAGCCGGCGCCACATGTCGGCAACGGTGATATCTTCGGGAAAGTCCCGCATCAGTTCGGCGGTATGCGCGCGCTCGCGCAGCGTGGCGAAAAATTTTATCGTCAGCCGGTTCATAGTTAATGATGCGGTCACAACTTCAGCAGGTAAGCCATATGTCCTAGCTCAGGTATCAACAATTTTTCCATCGCAAGACGGCAGGCATCAGGCGAACCCGGCAACGCCACGACGATTTTACCTTCGCTGATTCCGGCCAAGGCCCTGCTCAAAAACGCGGCGGCACCGACCTCATTATATGAGAGCATGCGGAACAATTCTCCAAAGCCGTCGAGTTCCTTGTCGAGCAGTGGCCGTACCGCCTCAATAGTTAGATCGCGAGCCGTAATTCCCGTACCGCCGCTGATAATCACGCCGTCGCAGTCCTTCAGGCGTTTTTGCACGATATCTGTAATGATAGCCGGGTCATCCGGGACTACCTGGTGATGAGCCACGCGATGGCCGGCGGCTTCGAGGTGCTCGCGAATCAAGGCGCCGCTTGTGTCTGTTTGAACATCGCGCGAATCGCTCGCGGTAATCACGGCAAATGTAAGGTCCGCGTGCGGATGGCCGTGAGGATGTTGGCGTGCCATCAAAAATCCGAAATATTTAACATTGCGGAGAGCGCATAACGCTGTCAGATTAACGTTCCGCTCTTGAAAGACTCATATCAGCCCGCTCTGGGGATGGCCACCACACCCGCGCATCGGACCTTTGTTTATGGGCGCATTATAATCGCCGCCGCGATTATCGCGGGGCTGGTCATCGCCGGACGCCATTTCGGAGCGGCGCAGGCTTTAACCCATTTGCTCGACGACATGCGCCGGCTTGGCGCAATCGCCCCGCTCGCTTACATCGGCCTCTATATTATCGCGTGCGTGCTGTTCGTGCCCGCATTTATCCTGACCGTCGGCGCGGGCGTGTTGTTCGGGCCGCTATGGGGCTCGATTTACGTTTCGATTGCCGCAACCGTCGGCGCGACCTGCGCTTTTCTCATCGGCCGCTATCTGGCGCGTGCGGCGATCGCGCGGCGCCTTGAGCAATTTCCGCGATGGGCGGCGATTGACGAGGCGGTGGGAGAAGAGGGCTGGAAAATCGTCGGCCTGACCCGGCTATCACCGCTGTTCCCGTTCAATCTGCTCAACTATGCCTATGGCCTGACGCGCGTTTCACTGCGTGACTACGTTATCGCGTCGTGGGCGGGGATGCTGCCGGCGACCGTCATGTACGTTTACATCGGATCGGTCGGCGGCGATGTTGCCCGCGCCAGCAGCGTCGCTCATAGCCATACTGTTCAATGGTGGGTGCTTAACGGCTTCGGCCTGGCCGTAGCTGTGGCTGTGGCGCTGTACGCCGCCCGTATCGCGCGTCGTGCACTCAAGCACCAACAGGCGGCGGAGAACCATCGCGGCCATGAAAAAGTTGATGATCACCCCGCCGGATCCGCATAACGCGCGCCTGATGGCCAACGTGCATCCGTCCGGATGGGCCAATCCGAAGCCGGCCGGGCGTTACAACATGGTCGTCATCGGCGCGGGCACGGCGGGGCTCGTGACTGCCGCCGGGGCCGCCGGCCTGGGCGCCAAGGTGGCCTTGATCGAACGCGAATGGATGGGCGGCGATTGCCTTAATTTTGGCTGCGTACCGTCCAAAGCTCTGATCAGGGTGGCGCGCGGTATCGGCGAAGTGCGTCAGGGCGGTCGCTTCGGCCTGAACCTCAGGGATGGCGTCGCGGTTGATTTCGCCGCCGTGATGGAGCGGATGCGCCGCTTGCGCGCCGATCTCAGCGCTCATGATTCAGCCGAGAGACTGCGCGGATTGGGCGTTGACGTGTTCCTCGGCGAGGCGCGCTTTTGCGCACGCGACGTGATCGAAGTTGACCACCAGCAACTGCGCTTCAGCAAAGCCACTGTCGCCACTGGCGCGCGCGCCAGTGCGCCACCGATTCCGGGTCTTGAGGAAAGTGGCTATCTCACGAACGAAACCGTGTTCTCGTTGACCGACCTGCCGCCGCGGCTCGCGATTATCGGCGGCGGACCGATCGGCTGCGAGCTCGCGCAAGCCTTCCGCCGCTTCGGTTCCGACGTCGTGATTATGGAAGCGATGCCGCAAATTCTCCTACGGGAGGATCGCGACGCCGCCGCACGCGTCGAGCAAGCGCTGGTGCGTGAAGGTATCAACTTGATGACGGGCTGCAAGATAAAATCCGTGTCGCTGCGCGAGGAGCAGCGGGTGATCGCATTTGAAAGAAACGGAGCTGCCGGTGAAGTCGTCGCCGATAAAATCCTGGTGGGGACGGGACGCGTGCCCGCGGTTGAAGCGCTACAGCTCGACCTCGCCGGGGTGGCGTATAGCGAACGCGACGGCATCCACGTCAACGATCATCTGCAAACCACCAATCCACGCATCTTTGCCGCCGGTGACGTATGCACCGCCTATAAGTTCACCCACATGGCCGATGCGATGGCGCGTATCGTGATTCGCAACGCACTCTTCATGGGCCGCCGCCGGGTTAGCGCTCTGACGCTTCCCTGGTGTACCTACACCGATCCGGAACTCGCTCATGTCGGCCTGGACGAGAACGAGGCCAAGGCGAAAGGATTACACATCTCCACCTTTACGCAGGAGATGGCCGAGGTTGACCGCGCCGTGCTTGATGGCGAGACCGAAGGTTTTGTGAAGATTCACGTCCGCGCTGGAAGTGATCGCATTGTCGGCGCCACGGTCGTCGCCAGTCACGCAAGCGAGATAATTTCAGAGCTGACGGTGGCTATCGCGAACCGCATCGGTCTGGCCCAACTGGCCGACGTGATTCACCCTTATCCGACTCAGGCTGAAGCGATACGCAAAGCGGCCGACGCCTACAATCGCACGCGGCTGACACCGGGTCGCAAGCATCTGCTGGAGCGCTGGTTGGGCTGGAGGCGCTGAGCACCTCAAGTGGACTGGATGGCGTCGTGCGACACTCGCGAGATCAACCCCACATGCCGCCCAAATAATTGCCAGCGTTCGTTGCGCCGGATCCACACGTTCATATAGCTGCATAATAGCAGCTTGCCGGAGTCGATGCCGGCCACTTCCGAGTTCTCATTGCCAATCACCACGGCAAGGCCGGCACGCAAGGCGACTTTGCTGGTGATCCGCTTAAAGCTCCTAACCCGTAGCCGCCCGTCTCTAATCAAATCGAGTAAGACCTGCTTGCTCGCACTGAGATTGGCGGTACTGCTGACGAGCAGATCGTCAGCCCAGAAAGCTTCGGGCGCATTCACGTCGGCGCGCAGGAAGGCCTCGGCCTCGTGCTGCTCGAGGTCGCGGACTTCCTTTTGGGTCAATTCGTCAGTTTGCTCCATAAACAGGTGCGGCACTTATCACAACTTCCTGGCCGCCGCACGCCTCAGAGAAATAATCGCACGGGTTAGCACTCCGACGATAAAACCAATCTTCACGGTGGCCCGGAAACCTACGAAATCTTTATAAGGACCGTCCCGCTGTAACCAACCGGATGATGCAACAGACGACCCATGGTCACGAGCAACTGGTCGACGTCAAGTGGTTTCAAAAGCATCGCGTCAACGTCCAATCCTCTGGTGTTGAGCGCGGTCACGATCAAAATCGGCACCCGGGCCAGAACTGGGTCTCTTTTCAGCTCGGCCCGCAATTGCCAGCCGTTCATCTCCGGCATCACCAGGTCGGAGATCACTAAATCCGGCGGTGCATTTTGGCGCAGATAATCGAGCGCCGCCTTGCCATTGACGGCGGTCGCCACGCGGCAGCCCTCAAATTCCAGAATGCTAGCCAAGGCGTCGAGCGCTTCGACGTCGTCGTCAACAATCAGAACCGTTGCCGCTGCGCCATCAGGTAGCATAGAATTGACAGTGGATTTTATGGCCTTATGCGGCGAGGGTAAAGGATTTTTAAGGAAAATCTGACCGTACGGTAGATATTCCGCCGGCGCATGTTGCGCCTGACGTGGACATCTTAATACGCCGTTAGCTCAATTCAGGTGCGTTGTGCCCAAAGTTGCGTCGTTGCTTCCGAGTGCGACTGAAATCGTTTGTGCGCTGGGTTTTGAGTCCGCCATAGTCGGGCGCTCCCATGAATGTGACTATCCGCCTGCGATTACGCGCCTGCCGGTGCTGACCGAACCTAAGTTTGACCCGCACGGCTCAAGTGTCGAACTTGACCAACGCGTGAAGAGCATCTTACGCGAGGCGTTATCGGTGTATCGGGTTGATCCGGAAAAGCTCCGCGCCCTGCAACCGGACGTTATCGTGACGCAATCGCAATGCGAAGTGTGCGCGGTAAGCATGCACGAGGTGGAAGAAGCGGTGGCGCAATGGACCGGCGCAAGGCCCCGCATCGTCTCGCTTGCTCCCTATGCTTTATCCGATGTGTTGGCCGATATGGAACGGGTCGCGAATGCGCTCGACTCGCCGGCGCTTGGCGTCGCGCTGACCGCCCGCCTGCGCGAGCATATGGCGGCTATCGAAGCGCGTGCGCGACAGGCCGACTGGCGGCCTCGGCTGGCGATTATCGAATGGATCGAACCGTTGATGACGGCGGGCAACTGGATGCCGGAACTGGTCGCGATGGCCGGGGCGGCAAACCTCTTTGGTGCGGCGGGCGAGCATTCCGTACGGATGAAATTCGAGGAACTGGCCGCGGCCGACCCTGACATCATCATTATTGCACCATGCGGCTTTAACATGGATCGAACGGCCACTGAGCTGTGGGTGCTGCAACACCAGCCGCGATGGCCGCGCCTTAAGGCGGTTCGTGATGACCGGATCTTCCTGGTTGACGGCAATCAGTATTTCAATCGCCCTGGACCGCGAATCGTGGAATCGCTGGAAATTCTCGCCCAGATAGTTCATCCGGAAC
>JBOHWM010000230.1:0-3185 GCA_050736555.1 Binataceae bacterium (SeqCode) | reverse complement strand
GGCGAAAGGTGGGCGAGCTGAACAACGCCTTCTGCTCCTCGGCTGAACGATTGAAGACGTCTTTCCAGGAATCCAGCGCGGCGAAAATAAATGGCTCGTCCAGAGTGTAGTACTGCTGGATCGGCCGAGGCGTCACTTGCGGCATAATCTTGAGGCCGCGCGCCAGGTACGGTTTGAGCCGCTCAATCGTATCCTGATGGGCCTTGAGGGGAGTGCCTGGCAAATCGAGAATCGCGAGGAAAGTCACCGGGCGCCCGCCTTGCTCGGCCAGATAGACCAACAGATCAAAACCGCCATCGTTGGGAGCGGCGGTGGCGCCGCGGCTGGGCAGAATCTCGATCACACCGCGGTTAAGCTCGCGCATCACGCGGCATAACGCTCCCAACTCGTCGCGGCTCGCCATCCGGCTGGCGAGCGGTCGTCCCTGGAAGCCGATATGTTGCGGCGCGAGACTGAGCGAAAAACCATAGGCGCCGGCCAGCAGCGCTTCGCGATAAAGCGCCGCCATCCGTGCGGTCTCATCGGCGGTAGCGGCACGCTCGGCGGCTTGCTCGCCGATAACGTAAAAGCGCAAGGCCGAGAGCGGCACCAGGAAGCCGGCGTTAAGTCCGATACCACCGCGTTCCACCGCCGTCATGTACTGCGGAAAACTTTCCCATTCCCACGACACTCCGTTCATCAGCACCTGATGCGGCAGTGCCTCGACGTTGACCAAATCCCACGCCATCGTGGATTTTTCTGAAGGACGACAGGGGGCGACGCCCACTCCGCAATTGCCCATCAGCAGACTGGTGACGCCGTGCCATGACGAGCACGTGAGCAGCCGATCCCAGGAAATCTGAGCGTCATAATGAGTGTGGATATCGATAAAGCCGGGCGCCACCACCAAACCGCGCGCATCAATTTCGCGCTTGGCGGCGCCGGTCACCACGCCTATCGCGGCGATTTTGCCGTCCTTCACAGCCAGACTGCCGTCGTAGAGCGGCGCACCAGTGCCGTCGCAAATACGACCGTCGGTAATCAGCAGATCATAGGACATCGTGCGAACCTCATTGCGGTGAGCATATGCGCTTCATCTTCGGCTGCGTTAGGGGAAACTCAGCACAAGCTCAATTTGTCATTCTGAACGGAGTCCGCCATTAGCGCAGCCAAAGGCAAAGCGGGCGAACGAGAGGCGCGTCCTAGAATCAGTGAACAATCCCGGGAAAATCTTATAAGGGACTAGAATCCGGGATTCTTCGCTAACGCTCAGTAATGACAGAACCATACTTTTGCAGGTAGTTTCTAGCGTCCGGCGGTCTTCGCCATCTGGCTCCAATCGACGATCGGCGTCAGGCGTCGGTGAGTGATAGTGCCGCCGCAAAGCGCGCCGGTAAACGGGTCGAAGGTGAGAGAATGGTCCTGGATATCCAGTACCAGGATGATCTTCGCATCCTCGTTGGAGACCCAGGGGCCGGCCTTCAAGGTCACGCCGGGCGGAAACCCCGTGGTAATCGCACCCTGAATAAGTTCGTAGGCGCGCTTCAAATCGCTTTTGTTCGAAATGTTGAAATGGATTTCGTCGAGGTAGAGAGGCATGCGTCTTCCCTCCTTCAGAATTGTATCTTGAACGCGGCTCGCAGACTCGCCGGCTCGTTCCACTTCGCGTCGCTGGCGCGAGCCTTAGTTCCTTATACACGCAAACGCGCGCGCTTTAGTAGCTCTTTAGTGGAGCGAAGCGCCGTGGTGTTGGGAGAATTGCCGGCGGGGCGCCGGCCCTATCAAGCCTTGACCGTATCTGGCACGATTGAAGGTCATTATCAGGATCATGAACGAACTGATCGTTTCCCTGCTTAGCGATGCGATTGCGCGGGCTCATGCCGCGGGACTGCTGCGGTCGGCTTCGGCACTTGTGTCGGTCGAGGCGCCCAACGATGCGGCCCATGGCGATATCGCGAGCAACGTCGCGCTCACGATGGCGCGGGTTGAAGGCAAGGCGCCACGCGCCATCGCCGCCGTCATCAGCGACCATATTCAGCGGCCGTCCACGGTTGCGGCGGTGAGCGTCGCCGGTCCGGGCTTTATCAATTTCAGGATGGCGCCGGCTTATTGGCATCAGGAACTGCGGCGCCTGGCTGCGCTGGGTCCAGCGATGGTGCGCCCGCGGCTTGGTAATGGACGCAAGGTGCAAGTCGAGTTTCTCTCCGCCAATCCAACCGGACCCTTAACGGTTGGGCACGGTCGCAACGCGGTGCTGGGCGACACTATCGCGCGGCTCTACGAAGCGACCGGCTTTAACGTCACGCGCGAATATTATTTCAACAACGGCGGGCGCCAGATGAAGCTGCTTGGAGAGTCGGTGCGCGCGCGTTATTTGCAGGAACTCGGCCGCGAAGCCGCGATGCCGGAGGACGGTTACCAGGGCGAGTACATCCGAGAGATCGCGCACGAGCTGGTGAAACGGCATGGCGAGGAACTGACCGCGCCGGAAGTCAAGCTTGAAATCTTTCGCGCCGCGGCCGAAAAGGCGATCTTTGCCGATATCCGGCGGAGTTGTGAGCGGCTGCGAATTCATTTTGACGTTTACACCAACGAACTGGACTTGATGCGCGACGGGCGAGTGGACGCCGTGCTGAGAGGTCTGCGCGCACGCGGCCTGGTGGCCGAATATGACGGCGCGGTATGGTTGCGCGGCGAACCGCTCGGGTTGGGCAAGGACGAGGTTTTGGTGCGCTCTGGACCGGAGCGTGAACCGACTTACCGCACGCCGGATATCGCCTATCATATTGAAAAGCTCGAGCGCGGCTTCGATCTGGTGGTCGATGTGTTCGGGGCGGATCATATCGCCGAGCATCAACAGGTGATCGCGGCGGTGCGGGCACTGGGTTTTGACACCACGCTGGTGCGCGCGATTATCTACCAGTTTGTGACGCTCACGCGTGCCGGCGAGAAGGTCAAAATGTCAACGCGGCGGGCGACCTACGTGACGCTCGATGAACTCATCGATGAGGTCGGGGCGGACGTCGTGCGCTTTTTCTTTTTATTTCGCAAGCATGATAGCCATCTCGATTTCGATCTCGACCTGGCGCGAAAGCAGGCGCCGGAAAATCCGGTCTTCTACGTGCAATACGCACATGCGCGACTCGCCAGCGTCTTCCGCGAGGCGGAAAAGGCCGGGCTGACTTTGCCCGCGGATTCATCAGGAA
>JBOHWM010000229.1:0-2996 GCA_050736555.1 Binataceae bacterium (SeqCode) | reverse complement strand
TCAATCCGAAAATCATCATGTGCTCGATCTCGATGGCGGGACAGACGGGACCGCTCTCGGACAAGGCCGGCTATGATTACATCGGCCAAGCCTATGCCGGCATCACCGACGGAATCGGTGAAATCGGCCACGCGCCATCGGTCACGACGATGGCGATCGGCGATACTTCGACCGGAGTGGCGGCGGCGATGGCGATAGGCTTTGCGCTGATCCATCGCGAGCGCACCGGCGAAGGTCAGTACCTCGACGCTTCGTTGCTCGACACCTACTTCCATATGCACGAGATGAACGTGCCGAAGATCGCGCTGGCCGGCGACAAAGTGCGCCCCACGCGATCAGGCTCGCAGGTGGCCGGTCCCGGACCGGCCGGGGTTTTCCATTATCGCGACGACCAGTACATCATGATCCTCATCGCGGCTCATCAATGGCCGCAGGTGGTGCGCGCCATCGGACGTCCCGAGCTGGCCACCGACCCGCGTTTCCAGCGTGCGCGCGCACGTTATGCCAATCGCGTCGAATTGCAAAAAATTATCGAGGAATGGCTGGCAAGCTTCCCGACCCGCGATGATGCGCTTGCCGCTTTGGACAAGGAGCGGGTGCCATGCGCTCCGGTGCTGACCGTGGGCGAAGCGATGGCACATCCGCATCTGAATGAACGCAAGACCTTACGACGTGTGCATGATCCAATTTTAGGCGACGTGGCTATTCCGGCGGTGCCAGTAAAGTTTTCCGCCTGGCCGGACCGGACGGAATTGCGATCGGCACGTCTGGGCGAGGACAATGAACGCGTTCTGCGCGATTACCTGGACATCAACGACGACGCGATCCGCGAACTCTATGCCTGCGGCATCCTCGTCCGCGACGCCACCATTCGATAGATCGGCCGAGCCAGGTCGCGCGCGAGTGTGCACGCCTTTTCATTGAAGAGGCATCATCTTATGATTCCCTCAAGACCGGCTTTTCAGGGTTTGGCGATGGGACTGATTGAATCCACTGTGCCAGGGAGCGCTGCGCGAATCACCGATCCCTGCGCACGTTGCAAGACTGCGGAGGGCGTCTGGAGTGTGGCATGGCCCGATGTGCCGCCTGACGCGTTCCATCTGCTCTGTACGCGATGCATGTGGCGCAAATTTCACGAAATAGCCAAGGGACCCGTGCGCAGCGCGTTGATCCGGCGCGTGTTCCTGCGTGCGAGTCCGCCAAACCCCCGCTGAGCGCGATTGAAAGCTTGCCGGAGCGGCGAGCGGCTCTGACCGCCCTGCGGAAAACGATGCTGGCGTGCCAGCGATGCGCGGCGTTGACACGTTCACGTTCGCGGGTGGTACCCGGCGTCGGCGCTGTCAACGCGACTGTCGCCTTCGTAGGTCTGGCACCGGGACGCTTCGGCGGCGACCGCACCGGTATTCCCTTCAATGGCGATCGCTCCGGAAATTTGTTGCGCGCGATGATCCGCACAGTTGGTTTACACCGCGTGTTCATCACCAACCTGGTGCGGTGTAATCCTCGCGATGGTGCCGGGCGCAATCGCGACCCATGCGCATCTGAGATCGCGAACTGCCGCAGGTATCTTTACGCCGAACTCGCGTTGGTACGCCCGCGACTTGTGGTATGCCTTGGTCGAAGCGCATGGCGCGAGTTAGCAGGCGCACACGTCGCGTTTGCCCCACGCCAGCCGGCGATCGTGACTCCCCATTCGATGGCGCTTTATCCAATGTATCATCCGGCCTACGTGGTTCGCGGCGCTTACTCCGCGCAAGCGTACGCTCGTGATTTCGTTGAGCTGAAGCGCATGCTGAATGCGCTCGAACATCGCTTAGGCGTGGAACAGCTTTCCCGATCATGCTGATTGCCTGGTCCTGGCGATTGATCGAACAGCGGTCAACCGCAATGCTGATGGGGTGAACGTCAGCCAGGAATTCGTCGCCACGGGCTTGAAGCGCGCCCATTACATAGCCAACGAGCGGGTCGAAACCGCGATTTATCTCGCCCTGGTGTTGGAAAAGCCACTATTGATCGAGGGTCCGGCGGGCTCCGGCAAGACTGAAGTGGCTAAAGTGCTGGCCGCGATGCTCGAGACGGAACTCATCCGCCTGCAATGCTATGAGGGGCTGGACGAGGCACGTGCGTTGTACGAATGGAATTATCAGAAGCAGCTTTTGCGCCTGCAGGCCGGCGAACACGAGGGCCTACAGTGGCGCGAAGTCTCGCACCATCTGTTTTCCCGCGAATATCTGCTCGAACGGCCGCTATTGCGCGCGATTTCGTCCGCGCGTACCACCGTGCTGCTAATCGATGAGATCGATAAAGCCGACGAGGAGTTCGAGGCCTTCCTGCTCGAGTTGTTATCGGATTTCCAGGTGAGCGTGCCTGAACTGGGGACAATCCGCGCCGCCCAACTTCCGGTCGTGATATTGACCTCCAATCGCGCCCGTGAACTGTCGGAAGCCTTGCGCCGCCGTTGTCTCCATCTATTCATTGACTTCCCAGGAATTGAGCAAGAGCGCCAAATTATCGAACTCAAAGTTCCGGAGCTCGACGCGACGCTGGCGGCAGAGGCGGCGCGGCTGGTCAACGCGCTTCGCAAGCTCGAACTAAAGAAATCGCCCTCAATAGCCGAAACCCTCGATTGGACCCGGGCGCTGCTGCGGCTGGGAATAAAGGAGCTGGACGCGCCCGCGCTGCGTGCAACGCTTGGCGTTTTGCTCAAGCACGAGGATGACCGGGCGCGCGTCGAGGGCAAGGCCAGCGCCCTGCTGACACGCGCGCGCTGACAAATCCCATATGGCCGCCCTGGCTGATATCATCCGCGAATTTATTGCCGAGTTGCGCACGGCGGGGGTGCGAATTTCAGTCGCGGAGTCGCTCGACGCGATGCGTGCGGTGAGTGCCGCGGGCTTGGAACGGACGCGAATGCGCGAGGCGTTGGCCGCAACACTAATCAAGGACGAAGCCGATCGCGCGGTCTTCGAGCGGGTCTTTGCCCATTGGTTCGGGCG
>JBOHWM010000228.1:0-7593 GCA_050736555.1 Binataceae bacterium (SeqCode) | reverse complement strand
CCCTGCATTAGCTTGAAATCCATTGCGGGGGCCAGGAACACAGCGGTGTCATCATGCGTATGCACGTCGATAAAACCCGGTGCGAGCGCCCAGCCGCGAGCGTCGATCTCGACGCCACCACGCTCGCGCACTTCGCCGACGGCGGCGATCCGAGCCTGTCTTAACGCGACGTCGCCGATAAAGGGGCTGGCGCCGCTGCCGTCATAAATCGCCGCGCCGCGAATCACCGTGTCCCATGCGCTGCTCATGAGTTCTTCCTCACCGGCTTTTGGTTGAATCCTCCCTAAAAGGACGCAATGGCAGTGCCGTTCGGAATGACAAACACGCTTGTACAGGTTTCCCGGGTTCCGCGATCCTATCGCTTGGTGGTCGTGATAGTTGGCTGGCCCAAGGTTTTCTCCAGGCGCCGCTCATACTGTTGCAGGACTGATTCGGTTTCCGCATCGGCGGGATAGAAGACTTCCACATGCATTTCCTGCAGCGTGACGTCGTGCGGGGTTTGCACTGTGGTGATGGTGCTGAACATGCGTGCGATGCCGCTTTCCAACCGGAGCTCCAAGGGCAGAATCAATGCCCGCGGTGAATCCAGGTCCGGTTCGCGCCAGCGCGCCGGCACACCCGGATAACTCAGGATATCCGCGACCAGCTTCCTCATTTCATCGTCGCGCGCCCACGCCAGCCGACGATAGGCTTCGTTCAGTAACGCCTTGGCGATCACCTCCCAATTGACGATAACCTTGCGCATTCCGTCGGGATCAAACAGCAGCCGCAGGACGTTGACGCGCGGCGGCGTTGAAACACACAGCGGGACGAGACCGGCCGGCTCCTTGCCCAGGACAATCGTCAGGAAACGGATGAAAGCGGTGTTGGCCATCACCACGTTCCAATGGCGATCGTGGGCCAACGCGCTGCGCGGCTCGTTGGATTTGAGAATCACCTCTACAGCGGCTCGTACCTGGGTCATGCGCGCATCATCCAGGCTGGTTTCCCCGTACATCGGTGCGAAGCCCGCCGCCAGCAGAAGAAAATTGCGCTCGCGCAACGGCACGTCGAGTACGTTCGAAAGCGTCAGCAGCATTTCGCGGCTGGGCTCCGCTCTGCCGGTTTCAAGAAAACTGATGTGACGCGCGGACACTTCCGCCTCCAGCGCCAAGTCGAGTTGGCTCAGATGCCGCGCTTCGCGCCATCGGCGCAGCAAAGGTCCGACGCCGTTAGGCTCGACCGTCGTGCCGTTACGCTGAATGTCCATGGGTCACGCTCCATCGTCTCCGTAGTTCCCTGCGACGCGTTGTGATCTTTCACGATATACTCCTTGCCCCGAGGCCGCTTGAATGAGCCGGGTGTGGCTTAATTTGGTGTCACGCGGAGTGAATATCGCCACTTGATTCGCGCGCAACAATTACTTCGGAGGTAAGCGGAATCGCGGAGCACGCCGGCATACGGTTACGCGGCCGGTATTCAAAAAAAGGGCGGAGGCCGTTATTCGACCTCCGCCCTCATGACTACTCGGTCCAGTGCTTAACGCATGATCTGCATCAAGCCGCCAGGCGTACAGTACTTCGTATAATTATGATACGGGGGTGGTGCGTCCTGGTTAAATTTCGGCCCGATACCGGCCGGATCCATCGTTGAAAGGTAAGTGGCGTGGCTATTCTGGATATCCCATACGCCAACGGTGGCGGAATTTGTCGTCACGTGGCCAACGCCGGTGATAGTCGCGGCGCGCGCACCCCACCATTGGATTTTCCACAACTTCAGATTGGAATCGTAAATATCGAGCCAACTCCCGTAATGGAAGTGAGAGTCGACATACATGATGCGGCTGCCATAGCAATAGCCCGCCGCCTCCGAAGGAATGCGGCGAACGTCGATGATATCGTAATCACGCAACTGCCACTTGCCCCATGAAGGTTTGGCCCAGCCCAGCGGCATGTCCCAGTCTTGCGGAAACTCGCCGGTTTTATTGCTGTAGTCATCCTCCAAGGCGAGTAATCTGCGATGGCCCAGATAGTTGGCGCGGAAGAGCGCGAGTCCACCATTAAAACCAGTGGTTTTGTAGTCATCGAGTACCAGGTCGCTGCCCGCCGCCGGCGCGCATCGCGCCGAAACCGAGAGGCGCAGCGAGCGGCGCAGAGCCGGTACAAACACGTAATCATCTTCGGGCGCCTCGGGATTTTTATGGAAGAGCGTGAGGTTAGTCGTGTATTTCGATTGCTCGGGCTCGGTCACCATGAACCACTCGCTGAACCGTACGTCCCCGGCTTGTGGCAAATTCATCGGGATGCCGGGATCTGTCTCGAAACCGACCTGCCGGTAAATCCATACCAGGCGCGTGCAGGCGATATTGCCGAAGCGATCCTGCGTACAGCTCACGCCCGGATGGTTGAACTGCTGCGCATACAGGCTGGGGACGTAGGCGAACCAGTCATCGGCGAGGATCTCGTAGCCCTTCTCCGGCCCTTGCGGATTTGGGAAAGGCTCGCCGGCCACGTAACCTTTCACGAAATGGTGGCCGCTTGCCGTGGTGCCGACCGAGGTTTGTGAGCCGTACTTCTCGCTCGCGGCGACATAGCCTTTGGGTAACGGCAGGTTGATCGTCGGTCCGACCGTCATCGACACGTCCGGCGGCATTTTCCAAAACGTTGAGCCTCCAAACAGCACCTGCATCCCGTAAGGCATGAATTTCTTGTACTGCTGCCAGTTGGACATCGTGATGGTCGTGCCTGGGGTAATCGTCCCCTGATGCTGTGTCTCGCTCAGCCACTGCTGCATCGGCGCCGGCGGTGGATAGTTGGACTGCGCACCGGCAACGGCGGCGCAGCCAAGTAACACCGCCACCGCGATCACCACCGCGGAAACATAATGTCCTGTTTCCATGAGCTCCTCCCAGGCCCGGTGAGTATCGTAGATGAGAGCGATCGCGCGGACGCTCGGGCTGTTATCCTTGTCCAAGTCCGCAACGAGTCGGTCATGGCCCTCGTCCGATGAGGTTTCTATCAGGTTTAAGAATGAAAGGCCATCCTTGTCGTCTGACGATCACACCTACGACCGTTTTGATAATAATAATCGCGGATCGGTGCAGATGGTTCCCGCAAACGTCTTTGGGGCAACATCCGTCATTCGGAAACAAATGCAAATTGGTAAAGTGTGTAACTGCAATAAGTTATCGAATCGTAACTATAGCCATGACTGTCAAAGCTGCCGCCAATAACGCATGACAATCGCAATTACAAAAACAAAAAGGCGGAGGCCATTATTAGACCTCCGCCCTTATGACTACTCGGCCCCGTGCCTAACGCATGATCTGCATCAAACCGCTGGGCGTACAGTATTTCGAATAATTGTGATAATCCGCCGGCGCATCCTGATTAAAGGCTGGCCCGACTCCATCCGGATCAACCGTTGAGATATAGGTCGCGTGGTCGTTTTGAATATCCCACGCTACGCCTGAAGTGGAATTGGTCGTGATGTGGCCAATCTCAGGAACGTTGGCCGCGCGCGGCAAACTCCAGAAGAGTTTCCACAACTTCAAGTTGGAATCGTAGACGTCAATCCAGTTCGCATAATCGAAGTGTGAATCGACGTACATCATGCGGCTGCCGTAGCAATAGCCCGCCGCTTCCGAAGGGATGCGGCGCACGTCGATAATTTGAGAGTCCCGTAGCTGCCACTTGCCCCAGGAGGGCTTGGCCCAGCCGAGCGGCATATCCCAGTCCTGCGGGAAGCTGCCGGTCTTCATAGTGTAGTCGTCGACCAGGTTCAGGATCTTGCGCTCGCCCAGGTAATTGGCGCGGAACAGTGCGAGACCGCCATTGAAGCCGGTCGTCTTGTAATCATCGAGCACGTAGTCGCTACCTGCCGCCGGTGCGCATCGCGCCGAAACCGCCAGGCGCAGCGAACGGCGCAACGCCGGCACGAACACGTAGTCATCCTCAGGCTGTTCCGGGTTTTTGTGGAAAATGGTCAGATTGGTGGTGTATTTCGATTGTTCGGGCTCAGTCACCATGAACCATTCGGTAAACCACGCGTCGTTGGCTTGCGGCAGATTCATGGGCACGCCGGGGTCGGTGTTATAGCCGACCTGGCGATAAATCCAGACCAAGCGCGTGCAAGCGATATTGCCGAAGCGATCCTGCGTGCAGCTCACGCCGGGATGGTTGAACTGCTGCGCATAAAGGTTAGGAACATAGGCGAACCACACGTTGGCGAGAATTTCGTAGCCTTCGTTCGGTCCGCTCGGATGCGGAAATGGAGCTCCGGCCACGTAATTGCTGACATAGTGATGACCCGCCGCGGTGGTGCCCATCGCGGTCTGCGAGCCGTACTTCTCGCTCGCCGCGACATAACCCTTGGGTAGTGGCAGGATGACCGTGGGTCCAACGGTCATCGACACGTCCGCCGGCATTTTCCAAAACGTTGAGCCTTCAAACAGCATCTGCATCCCGTAGGGCATGAATTTCTTGTACTGTTGCCAGTTAGACGTCGTGATGGTCGTGCCCGGGGCAATCGTTCCTTGATGTTGCGTGTCTTTCAGCCATTGCTGCATCGGTTCTGGCGGCGGATAGTTGGACTGCGCGCTGGCAATTGCGGCGCAGGTACACCAGGCAAAAGCCGCAAACGCTGCGGCGGCGACATAAGTCCTCGCTCTCATAATTCCTCCCTCACTTTAAGTGAGTATTATTGATGAAGCGTGATCTCAGTGGACGGCGGGGATACCTACCTTGCGCAGGTCGCAACCACTCCGGCCTGGACTTCGCTCAACTAACTTTTATCGTACATTCACGACTGAGCAAATGATCCCCACACCTGATCGCGTGAGCCGCACGTCCTGATAGGCATAATCGTGGATGGCTTCAAAAAGTTCTCATAAAATATCACAACTGGAGATTGCCGGCAGGAGACGCTTACAAACGAATAAGCTATCGATTCGTAATTATCGGCGTGATTATCGAGTCATAGCGCCCAGCGAAGCTCAGTTTGATGAGTCGCCGTCAACCAAGGACCACGGCGGCAAGGTCGATGCACCGGCCGTGCCCGACCTGAGGTTGCCGCTTAGCGCCGTAAGCCCATGCGATCGAGCTTTTTCGTCACCCAGTTGACGCGATCGTAACCCCAGAACAGTTCGCCATCGATGACGAAGGTGGGCACGCCGAAAACGCCGTCGCGTTCCGCCTCGGCGAAACACTCCTTGAGGCGCGGCTTAGCAGCGATCTCTTCATCGGCGATGTAGGCGTCGAACGGCGCGGTGTCGGCGCCAATTTCACGCAGGATTGACCCGAGCGCGTGTGGGTCCTCGACTTCAAGTTCGCGCTTCCAAAAGCGTTCGAAGACGCGTTCCGCATACGGCCGGAACAAGCCCTGGTCTTCGGCGCAGAAGCCGCCGTAAAAAGCGCGCCGGGCGCTGAAAATTTTCTTTGGCGGACGGATCAACAAGCCACGCTCGCGGGCCAGCCGCCGCGCGTCCAGGTACAGATAACGGAGCTTTTGACGTTCGCGTTCGGAGCGCGACGGCACGTCGCCATAGACGCGCCGGATGTTAACTCCGTAAGCGATAAAGCGCATTCTCACATCATGGCTTTGTTCCAAGGCCCACGCCGGCTCCATCGCCAGGTAAGTAAAGGGGCTGGTATAGGCGAAATACATTTTGACTTCGTGGCGATTATCCACTGATTACTCATTTAGTCCGCTATTGAATCTGCACAGGTAGACTCCAATCCCTCGCTCCCCGCAGCTTTATCCTGACGCAGCTCCGTGGGGCGGGCGAGTCCGCGAGCCGTCGGCCAAATCAAGACTCGCCTGCTCGCTTCGCTACGGCTAAGTTAGTGCTCATATTGCTTGGCCAAGGCCTCGGTTTCCGGCACGCCCATCAACTCAACCAGTTCGCCGAACAGCCTTCCCGTCACCGGAATATCGAGTACGCCGGTTTCCTTGAGCTCGCGCATCGCATCGCGCATCCGCACATACGCCGCCATCAGCGTGCCGGTATGAATCGTCACCTTGAAGCCGTAGTTCGCGAGTTCCGCAACCGGCAGCAGCGCGCCGTTATACAGCAGTGGCAGATGGCCGAGCCTGGAGGCGTACTGTTTGAGGTCGTCGAGAGTGCGGATACCGTCGACGAAGACCAGGTCCGCGCCGGCCTCACGATAGGCATTGCAGCGCGTTACCACATCATCCCAGCCGTTGACGGCGAGCGCGTCGGTGCGCGCGATGATGACGAAATTGGAATCGTACCGGGCGTCGCGGGCGGCGCGCACCTTGGGCACCATTTGCTCCATCGGGATAACCTGCTTGCCCGCGAGGAAGCCGCACTTTTTCGGCCACACCTGATCTTCGATGTGCAAGGCCGCGGCGCCCGCTTCTTCGTATTCGCGCACCGTGCGCATCACGTTGACGGGATTGCCGTAGCCCGTATCGGCGTCGCAGATGAGCGGCAGCTTGACGGAATGAGCGAGCGCACGCACGTTCTGCACCATCTCGCTCATGGTGAGCAAACCCAGGTCCGGAAAGCCGCGCGCGGCCGCGGTGCCGAAGCCCGTCATATAAACCGCCTTGAAGCCGGTTTGTTCGGCGAGTTTCGCCTGCAGGCAGTCATAGACGAACGGCGCCACCAGCATTTCCCCGTTGAGCAACTCGCGCAGATGCGCGGTGGTGTCCTTCATAATCGCGTCACATCTCCGAACGTGAGTCGCGGACTCGTTGTCCATTAACGCAGCTCGCCGTCGCCTGCTCGCTCCGCCTTTGGCTTCGCTGGTACGCTCGGCTCCACTTCGTCGCGCCTGGTGTCGGCTCCGCTAGAGCGTTCGACTTTCGTTGATACCACAGATGAATATCAACTTGCCGGGCGGCGCAACACCACCGGATCAATCTTGCGCGGGATCAATTGTCCTTCCCCGAGCTTCCCGAAGAGTTGGCCGTTTTCGACGATCACCTTGCCGCGCAGAATGGTCGTGACCGGCCATCCGGCCACTTGCCAGCCCTCCCACGGGCTGTAATCCGAAACGTGAAAGTCCGTGCGCGACAAGGTTTTCTTGATCGCGGGATCGAGCAGCACGATATCGGCGTCGCTGCCGGGCGCGATCACTCCTTTGCGCGGATAGAGGCCAAGAATACGCGCGGCGTTGGTCGAAGTGACTTCGGCAAAGCGCTGCAGCGACATGCCCCGATTCACCACGCCCTCGGTATAGATGATGCCCATGCGGGCTTCGGCGCCGAGATTGCCGCCAGTGACGTTGTCGATCCGATGGCCCGACAACTTATGTTCGAGCGAGGTTGGAAATTCGTCGGTCGCGGTGGTCGAGACGCCGTCTCCCACGAGGCCCTGCCACAGCGCTTTGTGGTCGTCCTCATATTTAAGCGAAGGATAGGTGTGATAACAGAAACCGCGCGGCTTCTTGTAATCTTCCGCCGAAAAAAGTGCGTAATGATGCAGGGTTTCACTGTAAATTGGGAGTCGATGGCCGCGCGCTTCGACCACCGCTTCAACACCGTCGCGGGCCGACGTATGAACGAAATAGACCGCGGCACCGCTGGCCGCGGCTAACTGGATAATCCGGTTGAAAGCCAACCCTTCACTCAGCTTGGTATGCACGAGAT
>JBOHWM010000227.1:0-2094 GCA_050736555.1 Binataceae bacterium (SeqCode) | reverse complement strand
AGGTCTATGTCGATATCGGCCGCACCAATCCGGCGGGAATGGCCGAGCGCGTGGCCGGACTCAACCGCAACGGCTTCTACCATCAGCTCAATTACGGCAAAAAGGCGATCAATCTTAATCTCGCCCGGCCGCGCGGACTGGAATTGGCCCACGAGATCATCCGGCGCAGCGACTTTGTCATCGAATGCTTTCCGGCCCCGGTCGCGGAAAAACTCGGACTCACTTACGACAAGATCAAAGCGGTTAAAAACGACATCATCATGCTTTCGGTGTCGCTGCTGGGGAAGACCGGGCTGGAGCCGTCGCGATGGGTCGGATGGGGTCCGATGGCATGTTGCTTCGTTGGCCTGTTCGACGCGCAAGGTTATCCTGGCGGACCGCCACGCCAGACCGGCGGGACCTGGCCCGATTACGCGATCGCAACGTCGGTGGTCTTTCACGCGCTGGCGGCGTTGCACTATCGCAACCGCACTGGCGAAGGTCAATGGATCGACGCCAGTATGGGCGAGACGGTGATCGGTCAGATGCATGAATGGTTCAGTGATTATTTCATGAACGGGCGCGAGCGCCGACAATGGGGTAATCGCGACGCCGTGATGGCGCCCCATAATACCTATCCGTGCAAGGGCGAGGATAAGTGGATCGCTATCGCGGTCGCCAATGACGATGAATGGCAGGCGTTAAAGCACGTGATGGGCACTCCGGCGTGGGCTCGTGACGACAAGTTCACGGACCAATACGCCAGGTGGAAAAATCGCGATGAGCTCGACACGCACTTGGGGAATTGGACGCGCGGCTTCGGTCATATCGAATTGGCCGAGATGCTGCAGAAGGCCGGCGTCGCGGCCGGGCCAGTACTTGACAGTGTCGAGATTCACAAAGACCCGCATCTGTGGGACTGGGGCTACTGGTGGGAACTCGACCATCACGAGGTAGGCAAGCGGATTACGCCTGGCATGCCGGTGCGGATGAGCAACGTGCCAAAATTCAACTATTCGCCGCCGCCCGATTTCGGCGAGCACAACCGCGAGATCTTCGGCGGACTGCTCGGCCTTTCGGATGCGGAAATCAACCTGTTGATGGAGGACAAGGTCATCTACTGACAAATACTTGTTTTCCGCCAATCGCGGAAAGAATGGACCGGGAGTAACAAATGTACTCACTTAAGGACAGGGCCTGTATCGCGGGCGTGGGCGAGACCGCTTTCACACGCGGTTCAGGCAAAAGCGAACTTGCGCTGATGCTCGAAGCGTCGGCCCATGCGATCGCGGACGCGGGTCTCAAGCCGCACGATATCGACGGCATTATCGGCCCGCCGCTGGGTGCAACGGCGGAACATTTCGCGGCCAATCTTGGTATCGAGGATTTGCGCTACGCCACCAGCGTGCATATGGGCGGTGCCAGTCCGGTGGTGGCATTGCAAAGCGCGGCGATGGCGGTGGCGTGTGGCATCGCCAACCACGTGCTGATTCCATGTGGCTGGAATGGCTATTCGTCCAACCCGGTGCGCGGTGGTGGCGCCCGCGCCGAGAGTACCGAGAAATCCATCCCGCCGCCGAATCCGCTGGCCAACACGATTGGGGCTTTCTATCTGCCTTATGGCGCAACCGTACCGGTTCAATGGTACGCGTGGCTGGCCACGCGTCATAAGGAGATGTACGGCACGCCCTTCGAGGCGATGGGCACGATTGCGGTGACTGAACGCAAAAATGCCCAACTCAACGACAAGGCGCTGATGCATGGGCGTCCCCTGACGATGGACGAGTATCTCAGTGCGCGCTGGATTTCCTATCCCTTCCGCCTCTATGACTGCTGTCTCGAAACGGACGCGGCGTGCGCGTTGATTGTGACTTCGGCGGAGCGCGCCAAGGATTTGCGTAACCACTCCGTCTATATATCAGGCGTGGCCGAAGGCCATCCTTATCCCGCCGACGATATTCCCGCTCGTCCGGATCCTTTCGTTATCGGGCTGACGTTCGCGGCGCCAAAAGCGTTTCAGATGGCGGGAGTGACGCATAAAGATATCGATTTCCTCGAAATCTACGATTGCTTCACTTACGTCGTGATGCTGCAGATTGAAGCGATGGGTTTTTG
>JBOHWM010000226.1:0-5285 GCA_050736555.1 Binataceae bacterium (SeqCode) | reverse complement strand
GTGCCGAGTTAACCGTGCCGGCCATCAAGCCGGCCGCGATCATTCGTGCCATGGCGTCTTCCGCCGTGACGTTGGATAAAGCGGCATTGAGTTCGGCGTCGAGCGCATCATGATTGGCGCTGCGGCGTTCCGCATCGATGAAGCGTGGGTCATCGGCTAAGCGTGTGAGCCCCAGAACTTCAAGGAGGCGTCTCCATTCATCATCGGTTCCGATCACGATCGCAAGCCAGTTATCTTCACCCGCGCAATGATAAATCCCATGCGGAGCGTATTCGGGATGCCGATTGCCGTGTCGCTTTGGCAATTTACCGGCTAGTTGAAATTCGACCAATTGGGGGCCAATCAACGGTACCACTCCTTCAACCTGGGCGATTTCGATCCGTTGACCACGACCGGTGCGCCGCCGCTCCCATAGCGCTGCCATCATCGCAAAGGTGCCGTTGAGCGCTGTGACCGGATCGACGAGGGCGTTTTCAAGCATGTAGGGGCTCTCGCCGTCATGGTATGAGCACAGCCCGGTCACCCCCGCCATCGCCTCCATCGTCATGCCATAGCCACGTGTGTTTGCCTCAGGTCCGTCGGAACCGAAAGCCGGCATCGACATCATGATCAACCGCGGATTGAGCACGGAAAGCACCGGCCATCCGAGTCCGAGACGCTCGATGACACCGGGGCTGAAATTCTCCACCAGCAAGTCGCTGATCTTAACTAATTGCTTGAGGATTTCCACGCCGCGCGGATGGCCCAAGTCGAGAGTTAGGCCGAGCTTGCCGCGATTGGCGGTATTGAAGGTGGGCGCACGCTCGACCGGTTGCATTTCCGGTGGACCCATGGAAAGTGAACCGCGCCACCAGTCGAAATTCTTTGTATCCTCGACCTTGATCACTTCAACGTCCGGCATCTCCGCCAGCATTTGCGTGACCAACGGTCCCGCCCATCCCATCGAAAGGTCGAGTGCGCGAAGCTTCATATGATCTCCGCAGGCCGGTTAGATTGCGCCTTGCGCACGCAGGTTGGCCAGCTCGCTGCCCGAATGTCCCAGCCGCCTGCCGAGAATTTCGTCATTGTGCTCACCGAGCCGCGGAGCGGCGCTCGTCGGCACCGGACGGTGCGCACCCAATCGGAAAGGATTGCCGGGAATCCGAATCGGCCCGAGTTCGGGATCGTCAATCGTTTCGAAGAAGCGGCGTGCTCTGAGCTGCTCCCATTCCAGCACCTGCGCCAAGGTTGGGATTGGGCAGATGGGGATACCGCGCCGTTGACCCTCGCGATAGAGCCAGGCGGCCTCGTGATGGGCGAAGAAGTGCTCGCACAATTCGAGTAGCTCGTCGTTGTTACCCATCCGCGCAATGCCGCTGTAAAAGCGCGGGTCGCGCGCCAATTCGGGGCGCCCCATCAGTTCGAACAGGGCATCGAATTGGCGATCACTCACGCAATGCAGCCCGGCATAGCCGTCACGGCATTGCAGCGTCGCGATCATGAATGGTCCTTTAGCATAGCGGCGCCCCTGCCGTGTGCGCAGAACGCCCGTGTACTGAAAAATAACGGCGTCATAAATCATTGTGGCGACGGTGGCTTCCAGCAACGAGATGTCCACATGCTGGCCGCGGCCGGCGTCGTCGCGTGCAAAGAGCGCCTGCATCGCACCGATCGCGCCGTAGAGACCGCCGATATATTGGCCAAACGAGCCGGCCGGTGTCAGTGGTTCGCGGTCCGGTTCGCCTACCGGATAGGTCCACCCGCCGCGTGCGAACAACACGAGATCGTTAAGCCGGCTATCGCGGTCGGGGCCGTTCTGGCCAAAGTTCGAAATTGAAACCAGCACCAGTTGAGGAAATTTTTCGCGTAATAATTCAGGCGGAATTCCCAACCGCGCTAACGTTCCCGGGGCGAAGTTCTCGAACATCATGTCGCTTTGTCCCGCCAGTTCGAACAGCAACTGACGGCCGCGCGGATGCTTCAGGTTTAACGTGACGCCAAATTTATTCGTGTTGAGAAACGCGAACAGCGGACCGCGATCCGGCTTCAACCGATTGCCGATGCGGCGCGCACCGTCGCCCATGGGCGGTTCAACTTTTATGACTTGCGCGCCCATGTCGGCGCATAGCTTGGTGGCGTAAGGACCCGCGATATAGTGGGTCAGGTCGAGCACGCGAAGATCAGCGAGCGCATCGTAACGCATTGTAAACCAGCCGCATTCGAACCTATCGGGCGGCGCATTGTCAAGTTTGAGGCAATTCACGTGTCCGCTATAGCTTGTATCGAAGCTGCGCTTGACATCGGCGGGCGCAAACGCGGATGAACATGGAAGGCGGGAGGGTCAACGATGGAATTCGCAATCGCTTATCCGGCGCGTCCCGACGCATGGAAAGACTTGGTAATCGCCGAGGACAACGGCTTTACCACGGCGTGGTTTTACGACTCACAGATGATCTACAGCGACGTTTACGTCTGTATGGCGTTGGCGGCGGAACATACTAACCGGATCAAGCTGGCGACTGGGGTCGCGATTCCCTCGAATCGCATCGAGCCGGTGACCGCGCATTCTATCGCGACAATAAATCTGCTCGCGCCCGGCCGCACGATTCTCGGCGTCGGCACGGGGTTTACCGGCCGCAATACGATGGGCCTGCCGCCCATCCCGGTCGAGCGGTTTCGCCAATACGTGCTCGATGTGCGCAAATTACTTCGTGGCGAAGAAGTGCTCTATCGTGACGGCAAGCGCGAGCGCTGGATTCGTTTTCTGCACCAGGACCACGGCTATATCAATCTGAAGGATCCAATTCCCATTCATATCGCCGCCGATGGGGCGAAGATGCTGGAGTTGGCAGGCGAAATTGGCGACGGCTTGATGACCGTGCTGTCTAGTCCCGAGCGGCTGCGCGAAAAATTCGCGACGGTAAAGAAAGGTGCCGATCGCGCCGGACGCAACATTGACGCGATGCCCAACACGGTTCTCACCACGGGATGTGTACTCAAACCAGGCGAAAGCGCGACTTCGGTCCGCGTGATCGATCGTGTCGGCGCCTTCGCCATCGTCATTTTGCATGCCCTATGGGAACAATCGCCGATTACGAAACATGCGCCGGGGCCGCTCGATCAGCTCGGCGCGCGTTTTCGCGATGAATACGTCGCGCATATGAAGACCCCGGCCGACCGCCGTTATCTCGAAGTGCACGAAGGCCATCTCATCTATCTCAAGCCGGGTGAGGAACGTTTTCTCGACGAAGGACTGTTACGTGCGTCGACGCTGACCGGTACCGGCCCAGAACTGGTCGAACGGATCAAGGCGTTGGAAGCCGCCGGTGTCAAACAGGTCGCCTTGCAGGTGACTAATCATGGGCGCGAGATGATCGAGGAATTCAGCCGCGAGGTCATCGCGAAATGCTAGTCGGAGCGTCGCGATGAGTCTGCCGCTTGCGGGAGTGCGTGTAATCGAGGCGGCGCAAATCTATGCTGGACCGTACTGTGCCTTGCAACTGGGCCATTTTGGCGCGGAGGTGATCAAAATTGAAGCGCCGCTCACCGGCGATTTTCTGCGCCAGCGACCGCCCGCTCCAGCCGGGGTGAATTCCGGCTGGCTGATGTTCAACCCGGGCAAGAAATCGGTCACGCTTAATTTAAGGGACGCACGCGGCCGCGACATCTTGATGCGCTTGCTGGAGAGCGCTGACGTGATGGTCGAGAACTTCGCGCAGGGAGCGCTCGAACGACTGGGTCTCGGCTATGAACAATTGGCGCCGCGTTTTCCGCGCCTCATCTATGCCTCGTGCAAGGGCTATGGATCGGACAGCCGTTGGGCCAAGCTGGGAGCGCTCGATTTTACCGTGCAGGCCGCCTCAGGCATCGTCAGCGTGACCGGTTACGCCGATCGGCCCGGGGTGCGTGCGACCGCCGCCCTGATCGACACCAGCACCGGGGTACATCTGGCGGCTGGCGTGATGGCCGCGCTGATCGAACGTGGCCGCAGTGGTCGTGGCCGTAAGGTCGAGGTGGCGATGCTCGATGTGACGGTGCCGGCCGTAAGCGGCGCAATCGCGGCCGCACGTGAAGGGCGGCCGGCATTGGCTCGCATGGGCAATCGTCACCCGAGCGCATGTCCGTGCAACACCTATCCCGCGGCGGATGGCGAAATTCAAATCTACTGTTTGACCGAGCAGCATTGGCGGATTTTCGCGCGCGTGATTGGCCGTGCCGACCTGCTCGCGGATGCGCGCTATCAAGATCACGCCAGCAGATACAGGATTATTGAAGAAGTCGATGCGTTGGTTGTGCAATGGACCCGGCGCTATCCGCGCGATGATATCGTGGCGCGGCTGATTGCCGAGGGCGTGCCGTGTGCGCCGGTGCGCACCATTGACGAAGTCGCCAATGATCCGGAGTTGGAACGGCGCGGATTGATAAATCGCACCGAATATCCGAATCGCGGCGAAGTTTCGGTATTGGGCTCCGTTATCAAGCTGGGTGAAGACGGCGCCGCGATGGCACGTCCGCCCGAACTGGGCGAGCATACCGCGGAGATCCTTGCCGCGCTTGGTATAAGTGGCGGCGAATTAGAACAATTGCGGCGCGACGGGGTTATCTGAATTATTAAGGAAAGAGGGACGAGCGATGGCAAATTACTTCAAGCTGGAAAAAGACCGGGGCGTTGCCGTGTTGACTTACGACCGTCCGGAAAAGCGCAATCCGATTAACCTGGATAGTCTGACCGATTTGGAAAGCAATTTGCTCGCGGTGCGCGACGATGCGGATGCCAGCGCGTTGCTCTTCACCGGTTCGGGCGCGGCGTTTTGCGCGGGCGCCGATCTTTCGCGCCTCAAAGGTGTCACGGATGCGGCCGAACGTCAGCGCCTGTTTGCGCAAAACCCGCGCGGGCAGCGCCATCTGCTGCGGCGATGCTTCGATCTGTTGTTGAATCTCGAAATTCCGACGGTCGCGGCGGTGAACGGCTTCGCCGTGGGCGGCGGATGGTTCCTGGCTTTATGCTGCGATCTGCGTCTGGCGGCGGATACCGCCGAGTTCTGGATGCCCGAGGTGGACCTCGGTTCTCCCGGCCCACGCATGATGGAAGAATGGCTGGCGCAGCATGTCGGACCGGCCCGTACCAAGGAAATCATTCTGACTTGCCGTCATTTTAAAGCCGACGAACTCTATCAATGGGGTCTGCTTAATCGCATCGTGCCAAAAGCCGAACTGATGCCGGCCGCGATGGAATTGGCACACGGGCTGGCGGCGAAAAAACGCAAGGTGGTGATCCAGGCCAAGGCGCAGATCAATGGCACCAT
>JBOHWM010000225.1:0-2804 GCA_050736555.1 Binataceae bacterium (SeqCode) | reverse complement strand
GCGCAATGCTCGATCGCGTCGAGCACCAGTTGCGACGCGCCGGTGCATTCGATCACCACTTCCGGCGCGAAGCCCAAATCCGCGATCGCGCCGGTATGATAAATTCCCCCGAGTTGTTTCACGATGTCTGGCTTGGGTCCGTCGGTCATGCGGTCGAGCACGTGGGTCTCCATCCCGCGCTGCACGGACACCAGCGCCGCGAGTAATCCGACCGGCCCCGCGCCCGTGACCAACACCTGGTGCGGTGACCATTCCGCGCGATGGCCAATACGATCGACCTGTTCCCAAGCTTTCGCCACCACGCTGGTGGGCTCGAGCAGGACGCCGTTGAGGCCGAGCGTGGAATTGAGTTTGAGCAGGAAGTCCGGTTCGACGGTATACTTTTCGGCGCCATAACCGTCGCGCTCCTTGATGCCGCGCTCGGGATATTTGCCGTTGCGGCACATATCCCATTGATTGTGCGCGCACGCAAAGCATGGCACCGGGTCCGGCCTGCGCACCACGCCAACCACCAGGTCATCTTGAGTAAAGCCGCTGTCGGCGGGCGCCCGCTCCACACGGCCGAGTGATTCATGACCGATGATGAGGCGTTCATGCCCCGGCGGCGCCCATCCATAACGGCCCGCAACGATCTCCAAATCGGTTCCGCAGACACCCAGTGCGATCGCCCTGACCAGAACCTCGCCGTTCGATGAAGGTTCCGACACGCGGTCGAGGCGGAGCGAATCCTTCTTGTTGGGAATTATCGTGATAGCGCGCATCGATGGTCCTTACATCCGCTCAGGTGTTGGGGTCTTCGGCGTCGTGGGCATGACCGATGGCGGCGCGCAGTCGCGGGTCGAGCTTGTCACATCGGAGTATCACCTTTTGTGAATGGACGGCCTCGACCGCGTCGAGCGGTACAGTGAATTCTCCGGCATTCTCGACATAAACGATGATGACCGGGTTGCCATGGGGCGAGACCGCACGCACCGCGCCGAACTCCTCACCGCCGTCGGAGGCGAACGCCTGATAACCGACCTGGATATCTTCAGCCATCTCATCTCTCCTTTGCAAATAATTGCGAACGCGAATTCAAACAATCTGATGGACGAACGATTGACTGGCGGGTTCGATTCAAGTGCCTCTTACCTATTCGCGCCTGTGACTATGGATTGAGCGGTTCGCCAAGAGCGTACGCTGTTGACGATTGGAGCCATCGCACGACAATACCTAATTCATAAGCAAGGCCTCTGCCATACCTTCCGTCAAGGCTGAACCCCAAACCACGCGATGTATCGCACGCGCTTATCTCGCGACGCGTGGGAGCAGGATGACGCTTCAGAGTCGGAGCAGGGCCGAAGCGTTGTCGCCCAGAATTTTTTGCTCGTCCTCTGACGCCAGTCCGAGCGCTTTGACTTCTTCCACCGGATGAGCCAATCCGGCCGCAAGCGGATAGTCACTGCCGATTACGAAGCGCTCGGCGCCGTAATCGTCTATGAGATGATGCAGAAACTGGCGATTGTGTGTGATGATGTCGAAGGAAAATTGATTGACGTAGCTTGACGGCGGACGTGAAATGGCCGCCCGGCATTCGGGCACCAGCCGGTAACCCATGTCCATCCGGCCAAGAATCGCGGGCAACGCCCCTCCGCCGTGATAGAGCAGCACCCGCAGGGCAGGATGACGTTCGAGCACACCGCCATAGATGAGCAGCGCTGCCGCGAGCCCAGTGTCATACAGGTTGCCGTCCAGATTGCCGAGAAAATAGCGCGACAGAGCGCCGGCCGGGGCAGCCTCGAACGGATGGATACATACAACCATCCTTAACGCCTCGGCCGCCGCCCAGAAAATCTCGAACCCCGGCTCGTCGAGTTGGCGCCGGCCCACCTTTGGAGGAATCTCGACACCGCGCATCCCGAGCTTGCTCGCGCGTTCGAGCTCGACCGCCGCGGCGCCGGGATCCTGCATCGGCACCGAAGCGAGCGGGTAAAAGCGCTCCGACGCAATCGCCGCCAGCGCATCGTTGTTGACTTGAGCGATCGCGAGTCGAAGTTCGGGCGCGACTTCGGGGTACATCAGGAAGGGCACGCACGAGATCGCCTGCGCGGTAACCCCTTCGCGTTCCATATCGGCAAGCCGTGCCGAGGCGTCGGAGATGGGACCGTCGATCGGACGGCGCGCGTTTTCCTGGATAAGAAAGAAGCGGCGATTGTTATGCTCAATGATACGGGTTGCGTAATGTGCCCCCTCGTGCGTGAGAAAATCGATTATCTCGGGCGCGATGAAGTGATTGTGCATATCGATAACGGGCATGACGACTCCGTCATATGGTTTTAATGCCGCCGTACGGGATAGCCAACGTGACTCCATCGCATGCTGCCGCTGCGGCCGGCCTTGCGATAGTACTACGAGCCGTGCCCGAACTTCCCGATATCACGGTTTATGTCGAGGCGCTGAATGCCCGAATCGTTGGCTGGACGCTCGAACGGATTCGCCTGGCCAGCCCGTTTCTTCTGCGCACGGCAACGCCACCGCTTGCGGGATGCGAAGGCAAGCAAGTGCTGGAGGTCCGCCGTATCGGCAAGCGCATCGCGATTGGGCTGGAAGGCGATCTGTGGCTGGCGTTGCACCTGATGATCGCGGGGCGGCTGCATTGGAGCGAGGGCCAGGCTCGCGTCGCACGGCGTGGAGCGGCGGTGTTCGAGTTTTCCAACGGAAGACTGCTGCTCACCGAGGCGGGCACCCAGAAGCGGGCGTCATTACATCTGATGGCTGGCGAGGCTGGCTTGCGCGCGCTCGACGCCGGTGGGCTTGAGGTGCTC
>JBOHWM010000224.1:0-3231 GCA_050736555.1 Binataceae bacterium (SeqCode) | reverse complement strand
GCCCAATACCACCCGTCCCACCAAAGGTTTGAATCCTTGATCATCCCGCTCCAAAAGACGATAGGGGATGTCTGATCCAAATACTCCTCCTTGATGGCTATCGCGCCGTCAGGTATCGCACCTCTTCGCTTCCGAACGGTCATCCATCTGTACAGTGAGGGCGAGTACCAGATCTTGATGAGAGGGGCATGAAGGCCCTCGCTGCTGTGTCGGTTCGCGTCGTGCGGCCACTGCTGCTTCTGGTAGCACAACTGCATGACGAATTTATCGAACCGATCTTTAAAGTTCGGCGACGAAGGCGATGGTAGTGGCCGGCAAGCACCCGTAAATGCCGCCACGTTGAGCGTACTGGCGCTGCTGCTACCTGTGCTACAGCACAAGCCAGCCGCCACAATCGATAGAACAATGAATAGTAGTTTTTTCGGGTCAGAGAGCGAGCGCAGCAGCCTCGACTTCATCGACCACATCCGTGGCGCGCCTAAAGCTTTTTGAATGACACACGCGACCGACGCCGCCACGCTGGTAGTCGGGGTAGCCGAGGAAGGCACTGAAAATCCCCTTTGTATTTTCATGAGCCCCCATGCCCCCTAAGCCTAAATCATTGTAGGTCCTTGCAGCCGAAGTTTGTCAGAAGAAGTTTTGAAATGCAAGTCGTATTTCTGTCGCTTTTAACATGGCGCTATTTAACGAATGAGAGCCGATTTGTTACTAGACTCTCCTAGACAGAGTTGATGCGGTGTTGCATGCTTGGCTAAGCTATGAATCAGCTCGTTGAGACATCGTCGACGCCCTTCTACGCGGTCGATGGACTGATGTTCGCTGGGCTGCTTGCTTCATCGTGGAATTAGTTATTTCGTCGCGTTTTGTCACCTCTTTTCGGTGAGCTGACAGTGCGGTGACAACCAGCAAATTTAATTGCCGCTGATAAAATCGATTGCGCCGCCGATCCTCCAGCCCCGCCGCCTCCCTAATCAATTTCGGCGTGGGAAATATGCAGTGTTCTATTGGGTACGAGTCAACGAGAAGTGGCGCGAATTCGAGATGCGCTTTTAGCGCGTTCGATTCGGCTCTTGCACAGCCCGGAACTTGGTGGAGCAGAAGGGATTTGAACCCTCGACCCCTACGTTGCGAACGTAGTGCTCTCCCAGCTGAGCTACTGCCCCACCGGCCCGATTTTACTTTATCGCCAGCGTCTTTAGATAGGCGCGCAAATTATCAGCCAAGTCGGGCCGTTTCAAGCCGAAGCCGATTTGCGCCGCGATAAAGCCGGCCCGATCCCCTACGTCATAGCGGATTCCGTCTATCTCGTAGCCGTAGAGCTGGCGATGCCGGCTCAGAGCCAACAATGCGTCGGTCAGTTGGATTTCCCCTCCCGCTCCTGGCGCGGTCTGTTCGAGCAAGGCAAAAATTTCGGGTACCAACACGTGACGGCCGATAATCGCGAGATCGCTCGGCGCCTGATCGGCCGCCGGTTTTTCCACCATCCCGGTTAATTGGTAAACCCGGCCATCGATGTGCCGCGCCGCCACGATG
The DNA here is from genome assembly GCA_050736555.1 of Binataceae bacterium (SeqCode). Classification (GTDB taxonomy): domain Bacteria; phylum Desulfobacterota; class Binatia; order Binatales; family Binataceae; genus JBOHWJ01. The sequence continues at coordinate 1,698 of JBOHWM010000224.1, read as the reverse complement.
CCGTACTTGGGGATGTCCTCACGCGCCACTCGCATCAAGGAGACGACCGGCCCGTCCATCCGCTGCGCAACGTCGATAACCTGCGCCAGCAGCGGCCGTGGCGCGTCGACGACGTCGTCGGGATAGAACACCGCGAACGGTTCCTGCCCGACCGCCGCACGCGCCTGCAGCACCGCATGCCCCAGTCCCAGCGGTTCGCGCTGCTCAGCTATCGTGAAACGCGCCAGGTTATTGGTCCGCCGGATGATCTCGAGAAGTTCGTGCTTGCCGCGCCGCTCGAGATGCTCTTCGAGTTCGACCGCGGGACTGAAATGATCGCGTGCAAGCGTCCGGCCGGGACTGAGCACCATGATGATTTCCTCGATGCCCGAGGCCACCGCCTCCTCAACCACGACCTGGATAGCCGGACGGTCGACGATTGGCAGAAGTTCCTTGGGTATAATCTTTGACGCCGGCAGCATCCGGGTGCCCAGGCCGGCGGCGACAATCACGGCTTTGCGAACTTTCATGGTGAACGGAGATCCCACAGGCGGGCATGCCCGCTTGCGGCTTTGTTAAGTTGTCGGGTTATCGCGGGAACGCCAACGCGAAACTGCCAACGTCAATCTTAACGAGCGCCAAGCACCGAGGAAAATGCAACCGCTAATGCTGGCGTTCGCGTGCCTCTTGCGCCGATTTGCAATTGATACAGAGCGTGGTGACCGGACGCGCCTTCAGCCGCTCAAGGCCGATATCTTCGCCACACTCCTCGCAGCGTCCATAACTGCCGCTGTCGATACGGGCAAAGGCTTCGTTGATCTTGGTCAGCAGCTTACGTTCGCGATCACGCATCCGCAGGATAAAATTGCGGTCGGATTCCAAAGTGGCACGGTCGGCCGGGTCGGCGTAAGTGTCCTCGCTCTTATGATTCATCGAATCGAGGGCGCGTTCCGCCTCGGCTAGAATTTCACGTTGGCGCTCTTCCAGTGAACGCCTGAATAGCTTCAGCTCCCGTTGCCGCATAGCATGAAACGATCGGAAAATCAGCTTCTGAATTGTAGTCATGACGTGCTGCTATGTAAAGCTTAATCCATGAAGACCGCATACCTCGACGCCTTCTCAGGACTTAGCGGCGACATGATCGCCGGCGCGATTCTCGACGCGGGCGCGGATTTTGCCGCGCTGGAGCAAGTGACCGCCGGGCTGGGAATCGGCGGTTACCGGCTCTCGCTGCGAAGCAAGACTCTAAGCGGCATCGCCGCGGCTAAATTCGACGTCGAAGTCAGCGAGCGCCAACCTGAGCGCCATCTGGAGGAAATCCGCCTCATGATCGAGCGCGCGGAACTGGGCGCACGCGTGACTCGCGATGCCGTTGCGGTTTTCGAAACGCTCGCCGTGGCTGAAGCCAAAGTCCATCACACCACCCCGGACCGTGTGCATTTTCACGAAGTTGGCGCGGTCGATTCGATTATCGACGTGGTCGCCGCCGCATGGGGTTTCGAGCAACTCGATATCGGCGACATCGTGGTCTCAACCTTGCCGATGGGCACCGGCTTTGCCCACTCCCAACATGGCGTGATTCCCGTGCCGGCGCCGGCCACCGCGGAGCTGCTTGCCGGCTTTCCAGTACGAATCAATGACGGCGCCGCCGAAATGGTCACGCCGACCGGCGCCGCGATCGTGCGCGCGATGGCGCGTCCGATTCCAGCGGACTTTAAC
>JBOHWM010000223.1:0-7674 GCA_050736555.1 Binataceae bacterium (SeqCode) | reverse complement strand
GAATTGTGCCAATCACCCTTCGCGCCGAATCCGATCACCGGCACGCCCAGGTAAGGATTGATGATCACGGGAAAATCGGAAGGCAAAGTGGTTCCAAGTATCACTGGAGGGCGTCGATAGTCCGACGGGCGGGAAAGCTGCGCTCCCTGCCCAGCAAGCGCGAACGATTCACACGAAAGCAGAAGTATCGCCGCAGTGACCACCAGCGCGATCCGCTTCATCGATGTTCCCTCGCCGTTATCCGGAGTTTCCGTCTTGAACCGGATCTCGATTATAACTTTTCAACACACAGTACCCCGTAGTACAAATACGTCCGATCGCACAAGGATTTGAGCGTTGAGCGTTTGTCATTCTGAACGGACTCTGCCATTAGCGCGGCCGAAGGCGAAGCGAGCGCATTAGTGAAGCGAAGTGGAACGAGCAAACACGAGGCGGAGCAAAGCTGAGCCGAGCGAACGAGTCTGCGAGTCGTGTACAAGTGAGTGAAGAATCCTGGAGAATCTCGGTAAGTGAATAGAATCCGGGATTCTTCGCTGCGCTCAGAATGACACAACGATGGTTGTGCGGAGCTCCCATAATTCTGGTTGGTAGCCATTCATATTCGAGCTAGATTTATCAAGTGCCAAGATGTGAAAGCTGCGGGACCGAAAATCCGCCGGGCATGAAGTTTTGCGGCAATTGCGCCACTCCGCTTGCTCACAAATGCGCGCATTGCGGGTTCGATAACCCGGGGACGTTCAAATTCTGCGGTCAATGCGGCACGCCGTTACGCGCTGCCGCCGCGGCGTCGCCATCCACGCCCTCACACGCAGCCGATATTCGCGTCGCGCCCGAGCGTTCGTCCAGCGAACCGCTCGACGGTGAGCGCAAAACCGTGACGGCATTTTTCGCCGATATCAAAGGCTCGATGGAGCTGATGGAGGAGCTCGATCCCGAGCAGGCACGGGCGCTGGTGGACCCGGCCTTGCGCCTGATGATCGACTCGGTGCGTCATTACGACGGCTATATCGTGCAATCAACCGGCGACGGGATTTTCGCCCTGTTCGGCGCCCCGGTCGCTCACGAAGACCATGCGCATCGCGGACTCTATGCGGCGCTCAAAACCCAAAGCGAGATGCGCGCCTACTCGGCACGTCTGCGCGAAGCTGGCAACCCGCCGATTGAAATTCGCATCGGCCTCAATACCGGTGAAGTGGTGGTGCGTTCGATCCGCACGGATGATCAACATACCGAATATACTCCGATTGGCCATTCGACCAGCCTCGCCGCGCGCATGCAGACGCTGGCGCCGACCGGCTCGATCGCTATCACTGAAGCGACGCAAAAACTGGCGGCAGGCTACTTCGACTTGAAGCCGCTCGGCCCCACGCGCGTCAAAGGCGTAAGCGAACCGGTCAACGTTTACGAAGTGCTGGGACTCGGAGCACTGCGCACGCGGCTGCAAATCTCGGCCCAGCGCGGGCTCTCCAAGTTCGTCGGACGCCAGCATGAGATGGAGCAACTTAGTCATGCGCTGGACCTCGCGCGCGCCGGTCATGGCCAGATCGTGGCGGCCGTGGCGGAAGCGGGCGTCGGCAAATCGCGCTTGTTCTATGAGTTCAAAACCATCTCGCGCGACGATTGTTTCGTGATGGAGGCGTTTTCGGTCTCCCACGGCCGCGCTTCGGCCTATTTGCCAGTAATCGAGCTGCTCAAAAGCTATTTTCAAATCACCGACCAGGACGATAGCCGCGCGCGCCGCGAGAAGATCACCGGAAAAGTGCTGGCGCTTGACCGCGCGCTCGAAGACACCCTGCTCTATCTGTTCGCTTTGCTGCGCGTCGAAGTTCCGGCTTCATGGAACGAGAGTCTCGATCGTTTGGACGATTACCTGCACAATGTTGAAACCAGCCGCACTTCACTGAACGAAATGGATCCGGCGATCCGGCGCCGCCGCACGCGTGAGGCAGTCAAAAGCCTGGTACATCGTGAAAGCCTCAACCAGCCGTTGCTGCTCATCTTTGAAGATTTGCATTGGGTGGACGCGGAGACGCAGGCCCTGCTCGAGTTGCTGGCCGATAGTATCGGCACCGCGCGCATCCTGATGATGGTCAACTACCGTCCCGAATACACCCATCATTGGGGCAACAAGACCTACTACACGCAATTGAGGCTCGACCCGCTCGGGCGCGAGAACGCGAGCGAAATGCTATCCGAGTTGCTCGGTCACGGCGACGACATGCGCGCGCTCAAGGAGATGATCATCGCGCGGACCGATGGCAATCCGTTCTTTGTGGAGGAGATGGTCCAGGCACTGTTCGATCAGGGCGTGCTTGTGCGCAACGGCACGATCAAAATGGCGAGACCGCTTGCCGCGTCACGGATTCCAACCACCGTGCAAGGTATCCTGGCAGCGCGCATCGATCAGCTTGATCCGGCCGGTAAGGACTTGCTGCAGACCGTGGCTGTAATCGGCAAGGAATTTCCCTTCGCGCTGGTGGCGCGCGTGACTGGATCGCCGCGCGATCAACTCACGTCCGAGTTGTCCAAACTGCAACTGGCCGAATTTCTCTACGAAAAGCCGGCTTTTCCGGAAAGCGACTACACCTTTAAACACGCGCTCACGCAGGAAGTGGCCTACAATTCTCTACTGCTCGAACGCCGTCGCGAAGTTCACGAAAAGACCGCCGCCGCATTCGAACAAATCTTCGCCGGCCATCTCGAAGATCATGCCGGGGAACTAGCTTATCATTACAGCGGCGGTGGCAACGGTGTGAAGGCGATCCACTTTCTCCGACTCGCGGCGGAACAGGCCCGTGCGCGCTCCGCTTACGACGACGCCATTGGCTACACCAATGAGGCACTGCGCCTGATCGCGGCGATGCCTGCTTCGCGCGAGCGCGACCATGACGAAATCACGATTCTGGGAATTCGGGGCCCGCTGCTGGCCGCTACGCAGGGCTTTGCCAGCAAGGAGCTCGCTGACACTCTGAACCGCGGGATGGCGCTGTGCCAGCGTATCGGCGAAGGACCGGAGATGTTCACCGTCATGTACGGGCTGTGGAATTTGAATCTCGCGCGCAATCGCCTGCATGATGCGGCGGTACTGGCCGAAAAAGTCCTGAATTTGTCGCGTCTGATGAACGACGAGGCGGCGCTGGCGAGCTCCCAATCCACCTTTGGTTCGACTTGTTTGTGGCGCGGCGAATTCAACGCCGCTCGCGACAATTTCGAGAGCGCGATTAAGGTTTACGACCAGGACATTGCGCACTATTTGCCGATGCCGCAAGCCGCGGTAGTGCCGTCGCGAGCGCAGCTATCGTGGACGTTGTGGCTATTGGGCCATTCTGATCAGGCTTTGGCGCGGAGCGAGGAAGCGCTGGAACTCGCGCATCGTCTCGGACGGCCCTTCAGTATCGCCTTTGCCCTGGTGTACGCGATCGCGCTGGGGCATTTTCGCGGTGATTATTCCGTGATGCGGCTCCGCGCCGAATCGCTTTTGGAAATTGCGCGCACCAGCGGATTTCCCTACTGGTCGGCCGTCGCTTCGATGATAGTCGGGCGCGTGCTTGTCAGCGAAGGTAATCATGACGCCGGTATTATCCGGATGCGCGAGGCGATGGCCACGCTGGTCGAAGCCGGCGGCGAGCTGATTCACTGCTACGCTCTGGCTCTGCTCACGGAGGCATACCTGAGGGCGCGTGAGCCCGAAAAGGGATTCACCACCGTTGCCGAGGCGCTCAAAGGAATCGAGCGCAGCGGTCAGCGGCTGCACGAAGCGGAAATCTGGCGGCTCCGCGGTGAACTACTTATCCTCCATGGCGGCGCGGATAAGGAAGCCGAGCGCAGCTTTCTCCACTCCATCGAGATCGCACGCGCGCAGAGGGCGCGCGCGTGGGAATTGCGGACCGCGACCAGCCTCGCTCGGTTGCTCAATCTGCACGATCGGCGCAACGAGGCCAAGGCAATTCTCGAGCCCGTCTTTGCGGCGGTTGGCGAGGGACACGAGGACAGCGATTTTAAAGAAGCGACGGCGCTGATGACTACTCTCGCGTGATCACCTCGGCGAGAGGCCGCTAAGGAATCCCGCACAAACCCGTTTTGTCATTCTGAAGGGAGTCTGTGAAGTGAAGAGTCCCGAAAAAAGACACAAAGGTAACCAGTGTCGGGGTTCTTCGCCGCGCTCAGGAATGACAGGATAGTCTTGGTGCGGAGGTTCCCTCTTACGACGCCTCAATTCCGCTGCGCGCGTATCTCCGTGAGGCGGCGCTCCAGAAATTTGCGCTCGGCCACACCGCCGACCAGGCTTATCGCCATCTCATACGCCTGTATCGCCGCGTTCCATCGGCGCTGACGCCGCAGCAGGTCCGCACGCGTTGACCATAGCAGGTAATAATCCTGCAACTGACCGCGAGCGATGAGATCATCGACGATGGCCAAGCCAGCCTCGGCGCCCTGAGCCATCGCCACCGCCGCGGCCAGATTCAATTCCACCACCGGGGAAGGATCGATCTTCACTAATTTCTGGTAAAGCGAAACGATCTTTGACCAATCCGTATCTTCGGCGCGCGCGGTGCGCATATGAAGCGCCGCGATCGCGGCTTGAATACCGTAAGGTGCCGGAGCAGTTCCACTTATAGCCACTTCGGCGGTTTTCAAGCCCTCTGCAATCTTATTGCGATCCCATTTGCCACGATCCTGATCTTCCAACAGGACAATTTCGCCCGTATCGCCGGTGCGGGCCTCACGCCGCGCGTCATGGAGCAACATCAGGGCGAGCAGCCCCCGAGCTTCGCTATTTTCTGGAATCAGCTCGCATAACAGCCGCCCCAAACGAATCGCTTCGGCGCAAAGGTCACCGCGTACCAGCGCATCACCAAAGCTGGCGGTATAACCTTCGTTGAAGACCAGGTAGATAACTGCCATTACGGCATCGAGGCGCTCGGTCAGCAGATCGTCGGGAGGAATTTCATAGGGGATGCGGGCGACGCGGATTTTCCGCTTGGCGCGCACCATCCGCTGCGCCATTGTCGCGGCGGGCACGATAAAGGCGCGCGCAATTTCCTCGGTGGTTAGTCCGCACAAGGTGCGCAACGATAATGCCACTTGCGCGTCGAGTGAGAGCGTCGGATGGCAGCAGGTGAAGATGAGCCTGAGACGATCGTCGGGTACCGAACTATCGTTCTCTTCAGGCATTGCGGTGGTCTCGTCCTGCTCGATCTGGATGGCTTGCCGCAATTTCCCGTCGAAGCGGGCATCGCGCCGAATGCGATCGATAGCTTTATGGCGCGCGGTGCCAATAATCCAGGCGCGCGGGTTTTGCGGTACGCCTTGACGCGGCCATTGTTCGAGAGCGGCCGCAAACCCCTCTTGAGCAACGTCCTCGGCCAGCTCAAAATCACCCAGGATGCGGATCAGTGAGGCGAGAATGCGTCCCCAGTCCTGACGGTAGAGCCGCTCTAATCGAAGCTGAATAGTCATGAGCCACCCGACAGCAGGCTAACCCGTCGGGCGGCTCATTTGAACCCTACATCTGAGCGACTGGACGCACCTCGACCGAACCGTGGCGGGCTCCTGGAATGCGCGCGGCAACCGTCACCGCTTCGTCCAGGTTCGCCGCTTCGATCAAGTAATAGCCGCCCAACTGCTCCTTGGTTTCGGCGTAAGGACCGTCGGTTGTGAGCGTCTTGCCGTTGCGCACCTTGACCGTGGTAGCGGTGCTGGCGGGTTCAAGCCGGTTGCCCGCCTTGAACTTTCCCGTGTTGATAATGTCCTGAGTGAACGCCATATACTCGTCCATCATCTTACGCTGGTCTTCGGAACTCGGGCGAAAATCTTCCGGAACATTGATGAGCAGCATGTACTGCATGGCTGACCTCCTCGAACAGATGGATTTCACTCCATAGTCGAACGAGCCAACCCTGGATCGACCCCGTTCCGAATGGAAAACAAATATTTTTACGACACCCGACGGGCAAAGCGGCGGCTTAGCGGCCGGCTGATACCTTGATGATGTCGGGACGCGCCGGGCGCGGTTGATGCACGTACATTTCGGCGGGTTTCGGCCGCGCCTCAGTGGTCGCACGCGGCGGCTTCATCGAATACTTCACGTCGCGGAAATGCTCCGCATATTGACGCTGCGGGTTATACACAGAATTGAACTTCCACAGCATGCGCACGAAGTTCGTCTGTCCGCGCATCAGAAGGCTGACCGCGGTCTTGCTCGCCTTCCGCAGCGCGGTCACGCCCAGATGTTTGCGATTGATCACGCCCTGGGTTTTCACCAGTTCCTCGTAGAACTTCATCAAGGGCAGCCGGGTGGGCAGCACCGCGTGCTGAATATCGAACAGACGATAATCGAGCGTGGTCAATTTGCGTGATTCGGTAAACCAGGTCTCGGTTCCAGGATACGGGGTGGCGACGGTCAGGTGCACGATTTCGGGAATACTGAGTGCCCATTCGCGCACGATTTCGAAACGGCGCTCATCCCAATCCGGTTCCGCGATCAGATTGATTGCGACGGTGACGCCAATCTCGCGTGCGATTTCGAGTGCGCGGGTGTTAACTCCGAGTGACGAGCGCTTGCGATGGGTCTTGAGGCCTTCCTCGTCGATCGCTTCCAGTCCGAGGAACATGTATTCCAGGCCCAGCCGGCGCCAATACTGGAAAACTTCCTTATTGCGGCACAATACGTCGGTGCGCGTCTCGAGATAGTAGCTTTTTTTTAAGCCGCGGCGCTCGATCTCGTGGCCGATTTCGAAACCGTGCTCCGGATGGATAAAGGCGACATCGTCGACGATGAAGACGTTGGGCTCGCGAATCGAAGCGAGATCCTCCACGATCGCCGCGGCCGAAGATTTGCGGTAGCTGCGGCCGTAAAAAGTCCAGGCGCTGCAAAATGAACAATCCCACGGACATCCGCGGGTGAATTCGATTGACGCGCACGGATCCAGAACGCCGATAAAGTAGCGGTGACGACGGCGTCCTAGATGGCGCGCTGGCGGGAACTGGTCGAGGTCGTCAATCATTCCCGGAGGCGGGCCGGCGCCATCGCGCGTCACCACGCCCGGGAGCCTGGCGATCTGGCGATCACCGATCGCCTCCAGTAATTGCTGGGTAATGCGCTCGCCTTCGCCGCGCACGACACAATCAACCGCGCCTTCAGCATGCTCCAAAAGATCATTCGCGATGAAGGAACCGCTGTGCCCGCCAATGAAAATGAAACATTCTTTGAGCAGTGAGCGGGCTGCCTTGGCCAGATCGATTACTTCGGGAACATTCGCCAGGTAATTCAACGAGAACGCGATTGCCTGTGGCTGGAAATCTTCCAGCTCGCGGTAAAATTCCTGATGCTTGAAAATTTGGAGATCAACGATGCGCACCTGATGGCCGGCCGCGAGCGCGGCCGCCGCTACCCGCTCGACCCCGAGCGGTTCGAGACGCAAATAGATCTCGCTGTACATTAACGGGCCGGGGTGGACAAAAAGTACTCTCACACACGTACCCCCGAGCCGCCGCGCCCTCATCCGTGCATGCCTTCAGGCGCTCCGGCTAGGTGAAGAACACTAGTCGCGGTAGGAACCTAAAATCTGGTATTCCGGGTTCCTGTCGGTTGCACAAACTGAATAATATAAGCTGCCGTGGTCATTGTGAATCGGTCCGCACATTTTTAATCACCCCTTCCACGTTTCCCAC
>JBOHWM010000222.1:0-5447 GCA_050736555.1 Binataceae bacterium (SeqCode) | reverse complement strand
GGTTGGGGCTATGCAGGCTGAACTCAAGCACCGGACAACCGGCATTCATCGCTCTTTCGAGCACCTGGCTGACGCGCGCGAGATCGGACAGCATCAGGACCGCGCGGTCGCTCGCGGGTGCCGGCACGGTCTCACTGACTCCATCCATCCCCTCGCATAACCGCGACGTCACATTGCCGCGAAAGGTTACCTCCATGCGATGGCGCGAGCCCGCCAGTGCGATCAATTCGGGAACAGTGCCGGCGGCGATTAATCGTCCGCGATGGATCAGCAGCGCACGATCGCACAAACGTTCCACTTCTTCCATGTAGTGCGTGCTGTACACGATTGCCATGCCGGTTTCCGCCAGCCCGCGTAGGGTCTCGATAATGCGTTCGCGGGATTGTGGATCGACGCCCACGGTGGGCTCGTCGAGCAGCAGAAGGGCGGGACGGTGCACGATACCGCAGACGAGATTGACGCGCCGTTGTAATCCACCAGATAGCGAGGAGACCGCGTCGTGCGCGCGATCGCCCAGGCCCGCCTGCTCAAGCGCCGCGTGTGAAGCGCTGCGCGCTTGGCGTGCGCCGAGTCCCTGCATCCGCGCGAACAGGTCGGCATTCTGTACGGCGCTCAGCGCCAGGTAGAGCGCGATCGATTGCGGAACCAGGCCCAGGCGGCGGCGGACCTCGCGCGGATGGTACCGCGCGTTGAGACCTGCGACCCGCACCGCACCGGCGTCGGGCTTCAACAGCGTCGCCATAATCGACAAGGTGGTGGTTTTGCCGGCGCCGTTGGGGCCCAGCAAGCCTACGATCTCGCCGGCCTTGACGTCGAAGGTGACATCTTCAAGCACTTGGCGTGAGCGGTATTTTTTTCGTAGATGCGAGACTTCGACAATGGCTTCAGCCGGCACAGGCTGATTTTGTGATAAGAGCGGGAAGGGGACAAGGGCAACAGCCGATACTTGATTGATTATGCGAACCATTGTCAATTTCAATGTGCGGTTGTCGCTTATCTTCCGATGAATATAATGGCGCCGGTGTTAGTCCCATTGGTTCTTATTTATTGGACCCGCGGTCTCCACGCACAGCGCTGAGTATTTGCATTATCAAGTGTCGTTCAAATTCACAGGGCATCGTCAAAGCGAAAAATGATGGCCATGGCAACCTGCCGATGGCCCGCGCCGGATGTAGTCGTGGTTGGAGCCGGCCATGCTCATCGACGCGGCGGCTGAAGAGAGGGCCGTCTTCACGTGAAGATGCCACGACAAATTGGTCGAGGGTTACCGGCATTACTCGCGGTGCTGATAATTCAGGGTGTCGCACGCGCGGCGTCCGCATCGGTTCATGAAAAATTGGCGGTACTGACGTTCGAGCCGGCAAAAACCACGATTTCCTATAAACTGGTAGGGTGGCCGCACGTCTCGAGCGGCACGTTTAAACTCAAGACTGGTATGATTCGGGTCGATCCGGCCACCGGCGAGATGGCCGGGCTGATCGTAGTCGATGCGGCCAGTGGGTCCAGCGGCCATCGTATTCGCGATGCCCGGATGAAACGCGACATACTTGAAGTCCAGCGCTTTCCCGATATCACCTTCGCTCCTCAAAAGGTGGGGAGTTCTGGCCATCCACCGGGCGCATTTCCGGTCCTCGTACGCGGCATCTTGACGCTACACGGAAGGCCGCATTCCGTCACGATCACGGCGACAGTCGAGCGTCAGGGGAAACTTGTTACGATCCGCTGCGGGTTCACCATTCCGTACGTCGCCTGGGGACTCGAAGATCCCAGCATTCTGTTCTTCGCAGTGGCGAAGGTCGTCACCGTGCGCATCAGCGCCGTGGCCAACTTGAGTTGGCGTTCATCCTGACGGGTAGCGATCATCGTCCCGCACGATGCCGATGTGACACACCTATGCGGTCGGCGCCAGGGTCGCGCTGGCGGAAGATCAAAGCTTCCCGGGCACAACGAGGAAGCGCTTCGACGCGGCTTTTCGCGAAAGCGGGCCCGTGGCGCGCGGTGGCGGCCGCCTGACCGGCGGCGTGTCCTCTTCTTCGGCGGCTTTCTCTTCGGCAGCTTTGGCCATCGCCTTTTCGGTTTCGTCGTCCGCCCGCAACATCACCCAGAAGGCGACGTCGGCGAGCCCGATTTTGAGCAACGCGAAAACCAGCACGACCACGGACATCAGAAGCACATCGGCCCAAGTGTTCGAGACTTCGGCCACCACCACGACCGACATCGCCACCGCAGTCACGGTAAACGCCGCAATGAGTATCATAAGCGCCTGGCGTGATTCCCGCCGAGAGGAATCCTCCGCCTGAACCTGACGCCAGTCACGTTTACGCTGACGTTTGCCTAATCGAACTACGGTACCCATACGCGCCCTAACCGAGCGGGGAAATTTCAGGAAAGATTGACCGGTAGCGCCAGCGTGCGGGGGGCCTTCCCTCGATGGTCAAAATCATGCGCCAGTGCATCGGCTGATCCCAGTTGGTTGGATTGCAGTGCGCCACTCGCATAGGGAATTCGCTCGCCAAACAATTTCCCTGTCGCAATCCGATCTCGATAAGGTCCGGATCGCGTTTGCCTGCTAACCGGTTTTCGCGTGCCGCGCTAGTATGGCGCATTCGACGGCGGCCGCACAGCGCCGAAGTGCATAGATAATACGGAGGCGTGCCTCATGGCAAATCATGACGAACTGCTGACGTTGGACGTGGCGGATTTGGCGGCGAAATTCCGCGCACGCGAATTGTCGCCATGCGAGGTAACCGATGCTTATCTCGCCCGCATCGAGCGGACCGAGTCGCGCCTGCACGCTTATATAACGGTAACCGCTGAACTCGCACGCCACACGGCGCGCGTGGCCGAGGCGGAAATCACGGCCGGGCGATGGCGCGGTCACTTCCACGGTGTGCCTGTCGCGCTCAAGGATCTGTGTTGCACCGCGAAAATCCGCACCACCAGCGGTTCGAAAATTCTCGCCGACTACGTGCCCGATTACGATTGTACGCTGTGGACGCGGCTGGCCGCACAAGGGGCGGTTTTGCTCGGCAAACTCAACATGCACGAATTCGCCTGCGGCGGCACGGCGGCTAATCCGTTCTGGGGCACCACGCTTAACCCCTACGACGTGGAACGGATTCCCGGTGGTTCGAGCTCTGGAAGTGCCGCGGCAATCGTGGCGCGCAGCGCGGCCGCGGCAATCGGCAGTGATACCGGCGGCTCCATCCGCATACCGGCCGCATTTTGTGGATGTGTCGGGCTCAAACAGACCTGGAGCCGCGTCAGCCGTTACGGCGTGCTGCCGCTGGCCGATTCACTCGACCACGCTGGACCAATCACGCGCAGTGTCCGCGATGCGGCCTTTATGCTCGGTGCCATTGCTGGCTACGACCCCAACGACGCCACTTCCAGCCGTGACGTCGTTCCGGATTACACGCAGGCGTTAGGCCGGGATATTCGCGGCGTGCGCATTGGCGTGATCCGTGAACTACAAACCGGGCTTGCGCCTGAAGTGGCGGAGTCCTTCGCCTCAGCGATGAAGCTGCTGACCGAACTGGGCGCGTATATCGACGAAGTTTCGATCCCTTCAATCGAAGCCGCACCGGCCGCCGCGCTGGCGATTATCTGGGCGGAGGCGCTTGAATTTCATGAACCATGGCTGCGTACTCGCGCGGCGGATTACAGCAAGGGCGTGCGCCGGATGCTCGAAATGGCGACGACCGGCACGGCTACCGGCTATATTCGGGCGCAGCGGGCGCGCGTCCTCATGACCGGCGAGGCCATGCGCGCATTCGAGCGTTGCGATGTGTTGGCGACGCCGTCATGTGCGCGGTACCGGCGAAGATTAGCGATGCGCACCTGACAGGTGCGGCCGCCGGGCTTGCCGAGATGATTCGCCATACGGCGCCCTTCAATCTCACCGGGATGCCCGCGCTGGCGCTGCCCACTGGAATCAGCGCCGAACGCGCGCCATTGTCGATGCAGCTGATTGGCAAACCGTTCGACGAAGCCGCGATAATTCGCGTTGGCGACGCTTACGAGCGGGCGCGTGGTGCAATGCCGGAAGCGCAATTCGAAGCCGCACGCTAACGGAGCCGTGGACGCAGCGACATTAGGCGGAACGAAGTGAAGCCGAGCTAAGGACGCTTAGACGCGCGTGTTTAATGAAGTGAGCAGGCGAGTCTTGATTTGGCCGACGGCTCTCAGACTCGCCCGCCCCACGGAGCTGCGTTCAAATAACAAAGAGCTTATGCGAAGGCTCTCTAAGCCTGATTAGCGTCGTTCGCATTCGGTCATCTGAACGCCGGCATCACCTGTTCCGCGAATTCTCGCCAGACTTCGCGTTGAGTGTCGGCGGGCGGCAGAATCAAGAGTTCACGGATGCCAGCCTGCTCCATCGCGCGAATTCGCACGACCAATTCGTCGGGTTCGCCGGCCAGGCAGGTGCCGCGAATCGCTTGCGGCGTAACGTATTTGCGCTCGTCCGGCTGCAGGAAAGTGCCGTGACCCTCATGGATTTGGCGGAAGCGCGCATTCTCCGGCAGGCTCATGTGGCTGACGCGTTTTAGATAATCATCCCAGACGTCGCGGAAGAACGATGGGATGGCGTCGTCGCTGCGGCCACGCGACTTCCAGGTCTCGTACACGAAGTGCAGCGCGCTGGCGACTTGTGCGCCCGTCTGGTTGATAACGCGCTCGGAGGTCAGCGCCTCGCCGGGGCGCAGCACGCAGGTGCTGGTAAGCGAGACGATGTGGAAGTCGCGCGGCAGGGCGCGGCCGTTCGCCCGTGCGCCGGCTTCTATCTGGGCAAGACGTCCGCCGATACGGGCGTTGATCCCGCCGGCCGTCACCCATCCATCGCCCCATTCGCCAGCTACAGCACATGCCTTGGGCCCGTTGGCCGCGACGTAGATCGGGATGCGTTTTTCCAAATTGATGAAGTGGCGATCGCGATGAAGAAACTTTATCTCGCGAGTGCGGCCGCGCCAGGTATAATCAACCGCCTCACCGTCCAGCAGCTTGCGCGTAACGCGCAGATATTCACGGAATTCCGCAATCGGCAGTGGCTTCTGCCCCATCACGCGCATCGCGCGGTATGTCCCGTGCCGATACCAAGAAACGTACGACCAGGCGCAAGTTGGTTGATCGTCGCAATCGAATGTGCGGTCACCGGCGCGATTCGGGTGCCCGCGATCGCGACACCAGTACCCAACCGAATACGGCGCGTATGGGCGGCGGCCAGCGCCAAAGTGGCGTAGCAGTCCGACCAGATCATCTGTGAATCCGGCACCCATACGCTGTCATAGCCGAGTTCTTCGGCGTACGGCGCGAGATCCCATTTGTCGATGTGAGTATCGAAACCAATACCAAATTGCATTTGCCTTCACCCGATACCGTTACCGCGCTTCGGCACCACGCATGTCTCCCATGATTCACTCGGTAATGGCTATCTCAGTTTGCTGGCG
>JBOHWM010000221.1:0-9577 GCA_050736555.1 Binataceae bacterium (SeqCode) | reverse complement strand
TCGACATGATGAACGCCGGATAACATTTTCTTGATCTGGTGCCAAAAGGCGGGACGAGGAGAATCTAGCCTTCACGCAGGGGCGTGGGTCCGCTATCGCGACAGGTACGAATGAGTAACCTTTGCGGGGTAAGTGCGGAATACGTTAGAGCGAGCGTCGCGTCCGGCGTGCCGGCATATGCGGGAAATGAGGATTAATCGCCGATACTACGCCGCAGCGATGGTGGCTTGCTTGCTCTTTGTGGGTCCGAAGATGTCAGGCGCCAATCCAGCCATGCCGCATGCGGGCACGATCGCACTACTTGTTCTGGACCTTCAGGTCGATTTCCTCGATCGTAATGGGCGAATGCCGATCGCGCAGGATCAAATCGGCCCGGTGCTGGCGAATTCAAATCGGGTGATTGAAGCTGCAACGCCGCATCGCATTGTCATTGCGTATGTCGGCAATGAGTACACGCGATGGGACCTGCCGGGCAATTGGTTTCGCCATAATGCGGCGCGTGCGGGAACACCTGGCGCGGCCCTCGATTCCCGTCTGAAGCGGGTCGCCACGGCGCCTTATTTTCCGAAACGGCAAGGCGACGCGTTTTCCAATCCTGAGTTGGGGCGCTTCCTTCGTGCGCATCATATCACTCACGTCGTGATCTGCGGCGTTTACGCGGATGCCTGCATAACTGCGACCGCGCGTGAAGCCTTGCGCCGGGGCTTCACGGTCACGGTCCTAGCCGACGCGGTCGGCGCCGCCAGCGACTCCGCCCGGCAATCCGCCCTCGCAAAGCTCAGCCGCGCCGGTGCCGAGGTTCAAGCAACCAGCGGGTTTATCAACCATCCAGGCGCAGCCGTTGCACGAGACGCAAACTAGGAAGTGTCCGTTCTTTGCGAGGTTTAAAATTGCTTCGTTTTTCCAATCGGATTCGCTTTTTCCAAGGCGACAATCAATCGAAGCTTTATCTGAAAGAGGTTTTACATTCAGCAATGCCGTGTCGGAACGAGCATATCCTCGGGCCAGTGCAAAGCCCTGGCGAATAGCTCGGGTTCTCGGAAGAAGACCGCGTTGCCCCATGATTTGGGGATCGTTTGGCACGATTGGCGTAGTAGGAAATGGTTGCAGTCTCGTCAAGATGGTGGATGGCGATATACCAGCGATAGCCGCGGCTGCTCATTTCGACGACCAACTCGCCGAGCTGGCCGCGGCCGGACTGTGTCCAGCGTGAAGAGATCGCCACGCCGGATTGCCTGATCAGTCCGGAAAAATCGCAACTGCCAGGGCGTTGCTATCCATGAGTGATCCGATTCACGAGCGTTTGAGCAAACTCGAAGCTCTGATGCGTGAACTCGAAAACGTGCTGCAATCAGTGTTGCTCAACGACAGCTCCATCTTCGCCGCCGCAGGTTACGCGGCATTTTCGCAAGCATCTCAATGATATAGCATGTATCATCGTTCCCCATCTTGCTGGAACATACACTAATGAGCTAATGCGGCCAAGCTAAGCACGTCCGCGAGCCGTCACGCGACGAGTTGTATGCCGGTTGAAGTTGAACATCTGAACAAAAGTTTCGGCAGATTCCGCGCGGTCGCCGATCTGTCATTTTCTATTCGCGAGGGCGAGATTGTAGGTTTGCTCGGTCCCAACGGGGCCGGCAAAAGCACCACGATCCACATGCTGTTGGGCTTGATCTCGCCAACCTGCGGAGAGATTCGGATTTTCGGCCAGCGCTTCGCTGATTATCGCGAACAGATCCTCGAACGGATGAATTTCACTTCACCCTACGTGGCTTTTCCAGTACGGCTCACGGTGTACGAAAATCTGATGGCGTTCGCGCGGCTGTACAATCTGCGCGAGGCGCGCGCAGGAATTGTCGAACTGCCACGATTGTTCGACATCGAGGACCTCAAGCATAAGCCGGTCTCACGCCTGTCTTCGGGAGAGAGCACTCGCGCCGGCCTGTGCAAAGCCTTCAACGATCCCAAGCTACCGTTGCTGAACGAGCCGACCGCCTATCTGGGATCCTCAGATCGCGCATCAGGTAAGGAGTGCGCTGCCGGAGATGAGGCGGGAGCGCGGCACCACGATTCTCTACACTTCGCAGAACATGGCGGAGATCGAGGACATGTGCGGGCGCGTCATTTTTCTCAGCCACGGCCTCGGCAAGGCGATTGCCTGCGGCCGGACGTTGTCAGCTTCCTGCTGGACGCCGCGATTTTATGGGGAATGTTCCGCGCTTTCCAGCGTGAATGGCGGTGGGTTTCATCGCGGAGCTTTGGTCGCGCAACCTGGTTAATCTTTTCTCGACGCCACTGAACGTTTCTGAATACGTCACAGGGCTGATCGCGGCTAACCTTATCTAGGCAATGGCCGGCATGATCGTGGCGTCGCTGATTGCCTGGTGGTGCTACACGTAGAACGTGTTTCCGATGTTTCCCGCCCTTCTGCCCTACATGTTGAACCTGCTCCTGTTTGCGTTGGCGGTGGGGGTTGTGATTACCGGCTTGATTTTTCGCTATACGACCAGAATACAGGGACTCGCATGGAGCTTCACCGCGTTCTCGATGCCGCTGTCGTGTGTGTTTACCCGGTGCGGGCGCTACCACGATTTTTACGCCAGGTCGTCTGGGCCTTGCCTACCGCCCACGCGTTTGAGCGGATGCGGCAAGTGATTGCAAGCGGCGGAATTCTCGATGGCGCATTTCGGCTGGGGACTCGGACTCAACGTCGCCTACTTCGCGCTTCCAATTCTACTCTTCCGCTCGATGTTCGAGTCGGCGCGCGCACGCGGGCCTGCTGGTCAAACTTGAATAATCAAGCTCGGGCGCCAGTTTTGGAAATGCGACGGTGTGTGAAAACTCAAGTCAAGCTTTGACGTGCTATACTAGGCGGATGGGATCAGACAAAATCAATTCGCTGCAATTAGTTTCGTAAATTTTCGATCAGCGACTGACATCATTGAGGGCTCGGCATCGTGATCCATGATCGTGATTTCTGGGTTGTTTAGAATCGGATTTACTGATTGTTAGTTTGTGTGTAGAGTTATCTTCGTTTTATGCATCATAATTGATTGTCTCTCGATTGCTATTAGTCCGAAATATCAGACCCCCTAGACAGAGTTCGGATGGATACGCTATCGCTCTAGGGCTGGGGGTTCTAACCATTTATTGTCATTTCGGCTTGCCAATCGATTTGGCATGGCGGACGCATGCCCGCGAATGGCGTCAATCTCACCGTGACTGCCGATTAGACCGCTGATCTAGCTTACGTTCCCGGCAAACAGATGGATTACTTTCTGTGACAGAGATGACGGATTCCGAGTCTCGCAAGAGAACGGCAGAATGCGACTCGGGCTATGTGGAGGCGTTCGTCCAATGAATGGTCGTATGTGGCGATCGGCCATCTTTCTGCTGTCCGCGGCGCTACTAACATCCGTATGCGCCGCTTCATACGCGTCCGCGCAGGACGACGACCTGCGGAACACCACGATGTGCGCGGGTAATGTTACGCCGGCCGGCATGGTGATTACCGCAACTGGAACATCGCCAAGTTGTAGCGGTTCTTGCCAGGCACGCAGGCTGGCCCCGGCGTGCGGCTTGATCATGAAAATCTGCGCCGACCAGCCGATTCCCAAGGGCTACCAACTCGACGGCATCACTTCGACCCCAGCCTGCGACTGTTTGGGCCGGGAAGATAATGCCTACGTGATTAAGTACCAATTCGAAGACGCGGACGGCGAAGAAGCGGATCCGTTGCGGGAGGAGCCCGGGGATCCCAGCGAGATTAGCGCACAAGAGCGCGCCGCCATCAATGACCCGTATGGCTACCCACCATTTGGTAATACCCTCTGCCTCGAGCAACGGCGCCAGCAGGAACACTTGCCTCCCTTCGAGGAGATGGGACAGCGGCAATTTCCGCAGTCGGGTGGTGGCATGCCGCCTAACCAGAACCCGCAGCAGCGGTATCCGCAACAGTTTCAGTCATTGCAGCAACCGAATCGGAGCTATACTCCGCCGGATACATATGACACGGAGCCGTTTCGCATTGGCCAATGAACGCCAGTCGACAAACCGTGCTTCCCATCGTGGGTCGTGTGTCTCGAGCGAAGCTTACCTGAAGGTTTAGGTCTCGCCGGATATTTGCCCGAGGGGTTTTCATGAAACTGCGCCGCGGCACGTTGACTTTCACTCTCTTAGTGGGAATCGCCTTGGTAATCGTGCTGGGCGCGTACGCGTACGCGCAGGTCGGTGGCCTGCAAAGTGAAGACCTGTCCAATGCGACTGCGGCGCAGTCGCTTCAACAACAACAGCTTCTTCAAGGATTGGGCATCAGCCCTGACCAACTACAGGAGCTCAAGGACCAGGGACAGCAGGCCGGGCTGGCAAAGCCGGAACTGGACAGGCTTTGCGCCGGGGTGGCGGCAAAACATCTGAGCGCCGAAGAAGTGCAGTCAATCGGCAGCGTGCTTGGTCTGTCGCAGACCGAGCTTCAGCAGCTCCTGCGGTGCGGCAAAGCCTTTAAGCAACCGGGCATGTTAGGTCAGGGGATGAGCCCGGCTGAACGCGAGCGGGAGAAAGAACGCCATCAGCCATCGCCAACCGAGCAGAAATTTCGCGAAGCCGACACGCCTTATAAGTTGCTTGAAGGCCCTCAGCTAAAGCACTTGTCGCAATTTGGCTACAACCTGTTTTCGACTCCCGTGTCCACCTTTGCGCCAGTGGAAAACGTGCCGGTGGGAAGCGATTATGTACTTGGGCCCGGCGACGAACTCAACGTGATTCTCTGGGGTCGGGTTAACCGGACAATCCATCTTAAGGTCCAGCGTGACGGCACGGTGCTGATGCCGCAGATAGGGCCGATTGCGGTGGCGGGGCTGACCTTCGAACAGGGAAAGAAACTTATCGAAGGCCGGACAAGCCAGATCGTCGGCGTGCAGACGGACGTGACCATGGCCCGTATTCGTACGATCCAGGTCTTCGTCATCGGCCAGGCCGAACAGCCGGGTTTATACACGGTCAGCGCACTCGCGCATGTTTCCGACGCGCTGGTGGCAGCCGGTGGTGTGCGCAAAACGGGAAGCCTGCGCAGGATCGTGGTCCGGCGCCATGGGCAGATCATCAAGCGGGTCGATTTATATTCGATGCTGCTCCATGGAAACACCAATGACGACGTGCAACTGCAGGAGCGCGATGTCATTTTAGTCCCGGTGTTGGGACCGGTAGTTGACTTGGCGGGTAATGTACGTAACCCCGCTATCTATGAACTGGGCGGCATCGACCCGCTGATCGGCGCCCTCAGGATGGCGGGAGGCGTGAGCGCTTTTGGTTACGCCGAACGCGTTGAGGTGGAGCGCATTTTCAATCACGAGCGCAGAATCGTGCTCGATGTCAACCTCAACAGTCCCGATGCTCGTCATTTTTACGTCGACGATGGCGATCTTGTAAAAGTCTTCACCGTCCTGCCCAAACAGCAGGATATTGTTCGCGTTGACGGCAACGTCAATCAGCCTGGCGTCTATCAGTGGAATCCAGGCATGCGCGTGGCCGACCTGGTGCAGGACGGTCAGGGAATCGGCGATCACACTTATCTCGGCTATGCCTTGGTCAAGCGCTATGAGGGTCCTACGCGCAAGCCGCAATTCATGCCGCTCAACCTGGAGGCGGCGCTTTCGGACCAGGACAGCACCGACAACCTGATAATGCGTCCGGGCGACGTTCTGACGATTTATGGCCAAGGCCAGATCAATGATGTGCCGACGGTCACGGTCAAGGGCGATGTGCGCAGGCCTGGAACTTATCCGCTGACGCAGGGCATGCGTGTAACTGACCTCATTTATCTGGCCGGCGGATTCAAGGAGAGTGCGTACAAACGTAAGGCTGAACTCGCACGCACTACGGTCGTCGATGGTGACACGCGCCATTTGACCGAGGACGTCAACCTTGCCGCGGTTTTTGACGGCCTGCCGAATACGAACGTAGTGCTCAAACCCGCGGACATGCTTTTTATCGCACAGGCCGCCAACTGGCATCAGCCCTGGACGGTCACTGTCAAAGGTGAAGTCATGCGGCCGGGGCCGTACGCGATTAACGATGGTGAAAGCCTCTCGGCGATTCTTGCGGAGGCTGGTGGCCTGCGCACCGACGCCTACCTTCCAGCTCTGATTCTGACGCGCCAATCGGTGAAGATCGTACAGGGGAAAAATCTCGACCAGGCGCGCGCTCGCTTGCAGACTGAAATCGCACGCGCGGCTCTGATGCCCGAGGAAAACAAAGCGCAGTCGGTCAATGTTGAGCAGAAGGCGGCCGCGCTCTCGATGATCACCGGGATGCTCAGTCAGTCGGCGCATGAGCAGGCCACTGGCCGGATCGTGCTCGCCTCGATGGACTCGTTGCCGGCTCTGGCCGCCTCACCCGACAACGTCAAGCTCGACGACAAAGACGAGATTATCGTGCCCAGGCGGCCGAACTCGGTAAATGTGCTCGGTCAGGTGTACGGGCCCACCGCAATTGCCTATCAACCGGCTCTCACCGTCCGTGACTATATCGATCGCGCGGGCGGACTCACCGAAGGTGCGGCGGCGAAGCAGATCTTCGTGGTTAAGGTCAACGGCGCCATCGTTTCGCTCAACGGTTACAAGGACATGGGACGTAATCGTATCTTCCCGCTCCTGCCGGTGGTCTCAGGCGGTCTGATGTCGGCACATCTTGATCCAGGCGATAGCATTTATGTCCCTGCGAAACTGCTGTTCGTCAATCCGATTCAACAGACGCTTGATGTGACGCAGCTCATCGCGAACTCGGCGGAAGGGATCACTTACGCGGCTTTGTTGGGAACCTTGCTCTGAGGCAGCAAGCCAAATTGGGCGTGATGCTGGGACTGATGCTCGCGGTTGCGCTGTACGGCGGAGTAGCCTCGGCACAGGATCAAAGGACACACAGCCAGGATCGCCCGTTGGATGCGCGCGCGATGCTGACCGCGGTAGGGAATCTGTACGACATCGATCCAGGCCTGCTGGCTGCGATTGCTCATGTCGAGTCGGACTGGCAGCTTGACGCGATATCGCCCGCCGGAGCGATCGGCCTTATGCAATTGATGCCAGCTACGGCCAAACGATTCGACGCCAATCCTTATAGTCCCGTCGATAACGCTCTGGGTGCGGCACGTTACATATCCAGCCTGAAAAAGCGTTACCGTTCGTCCCCGGATGCGCTGGTCAAGGTACTGGCCGCTTATAACGCGGGACCGGAGGCCGTCCAACGCTATGATGGAATACCGCCATACGCTGAAACCCAAGCCTACGTGCGCCGAGTGCTATGGCTATACCTCACCGGCACCACACCCGCGGCGGTAGACACATACGTCACTGATAGAGCGCACACGACCTATCACGAACCAGCCGCAGCCCGGCATGTGGTAAGTCGCGGATCCGCCACGACTGACGCGCAAATCCTCGATGAGTTGCAAACCCTTCGTCGGCAACGCTCTGAAGCGCGGTAGGCATGACGTCTGGTGTCTCGTGATGGAAATCGAGCCTGGAGATACGCACTCGCGGCGAGTATCGTCTTCCAGACCTTGCTTGCCGTAAACGCACAGGCGTCGACCTATGTCGTCTATATTCCGCTCGACAGCCCAATTTATAATGAGCTGGAAGAGCTCAACGGTCTTGGCTATCTCAATACCTACCTCGACGAGGTAAAACCTATTAGCCGGATTGAGGCTGCTCGTTTGACCCTCGAGGCCACCGCTAGTCTGAGCGAATCTGGACATTACGATCCGCTCGCAACTGCGCTCACGCGTGCGCTCGATCGTCAGTTGCGCAATGAGATTTCATGGTTGCGTAATGATCAAGAGGACGATCAGCCCAACACGATCCAGCCGCTGGACCGCGTCGAAGGCGAATATATCTATTCCGGCGGTCCGGCCCGTTACTGGAAGGTCAGCCCCAACGCCACCGTGTTCGCCCAGGAAGCGACACCGTTACTACCATACAACGATGGTCTGCCGACAAAGCTGGGCAGCAACGAGATCCTTCGCGCCAGCGGATGGATGGGGCTCGGTGGCTTTCTGACCGGTTATTCGGAAGGCGCGATTGCCGGTCCAGTAAATCAGAGCATTCCCAGGGTCAGCCGCGCGCAACTGCTTGGCACCGAAGTGGTCGCCAGTTTCGGCAACGTCGCGGTCTCGTTTGGGCAGCACGAACGATGGTGGGGTACCGGCCATTTCGGTTCGCTTGCCATGAGCGACAACGCGGTGCCTTTCTGGGGCGTTACGATCGACAATATCCATCCGACACGGCTGCCCGGGATTTTGCGCTATCTCGGGCCCGGGCGCCGCGAGCTCTTCATGGGACAAGGCGACGGTGACAGGGTTTGGTCGCATCCATGGATCGTCGGCAGTAATCTGGTGTTCAAGCCATTGCCGTGGGTCGAAATGGGCATCACGCGTGACATCATGTTCGGCGGCGCCCATAACGACCGCTATAATAATACCACCGGCTTTCTGGGTCGCTTCACTGGCATAGCCACTGGCAACCCGAGTAATGGTCAGACTAAGTCGCAAGGTGGCGCGTATCTGAAATTCTATTTTCCCAGCTTGAGAAACATGCAGGTTTACCAGGAGATCGTCGGTGATGATAATCTGACTAAAGAAATTCCGCAGCTCGGCCATTACTTGCCGTTCCTGTCGGTATCATACCAGGGCGGTATTTATATTCCGCGTCTCACCAACGATGGGCTCACCGATCTACGCTTTGAATACACGATTTTGGAGCCGAACTACTCAGTTGAGGGCGGCGAGTCCCTATACTTTACTTACGACGGCCAGTTCATCGGCGATGCGCTGGGGCCTAACGCGACCGAAGTTGATGTGCAGGTGGGAAGATGGTTCCAGCTACGGCATAAGGTGAGTCTCCGCCTGTTTTACACCGAGCAGGCGTTCGGCGTTAGTACGCACGAATTTTATCCTTTTCGATATTACCCATATGAAACAGGTAAAGAGCACAGTGTCGGCGCGATGCTGGATCTGACCAGTCTGCCGGCGCCAATCAAGCCGTTCAAACATCTCCATGCCGATATCCTGGGCAACTGGCATGCCAAAATCGCCTTCGAATATGCGAATGCTCTCAATTACCAGGCGGGCGCAAATTCGTACCGCATGATGCTCATGCTGTCCACGTCCGTGATGCCCAACTGGGATTTTCGCTTCTGAGAATCGTGCCGCATGCCGGATTCACCCAACCGCCCCAGCAAGCCTGACATCATCGGAACGTCCTTCAATCCGGCGCGTGCCACCGCCGTAGTTTCCTACAGCGAGCCGGTACCGCTAATTGTCTATTATCGGTTACTGCGTGAGCGTTCGCGCCTTATTGTGACTTGGGTCCTGCTCGTAGTAATCGTGACGTTTTTGCTGACCGCCTTCGTGCGGACGCACTATTATCGCGCGACGGCGATTCTGCGGCCCGTGGCTGAACAGGATTCGATGAACCGACTGCAGGGCGTGGCAAGCGCGTTGGGCGGCTCGGCCCTGATAGGCATGCTGGGCGGCGACTCTCGGTCAAATAAGGCTGAGGAGTATGTCTCCATTCTTCAGAGT
>JBOHWM010000220.1:0-5761 GCA_050736555.1 Binataceae bacterium (SeqCode) | reverse complement strand
CTTCGGGAAGCCAGCGGTAGGGCCGCTCGGTGAAATATCCGATCTTCGATCTTTCTCGATGATCAGAAGCTCGCCCCAGTTGATGTAATCGGCTTCGCCTTCGGCGGTTGGATCGCCGCGGAGATGGCGGCGGCGAATCCGGCCAGTTTCGACGCCTGATCTTGGTTGCACCTTGCGGCATCAAACCTTCGCAGGGCGAGATTGCTGATATCTTTCAGATGATGGCACCGGACCAATTACAGGCCTCGGTTTTTGACCCGTCGGCGGCCGCGGAATACGGGGCGCTATATGGCGGATGCGACCCGAGGCGTTCGAGCTAATGGAGCAGGCGCGCGCCCAAACCGCACGGCTCGCCTGGCAACCGTTCATGCACAATCCCAACTTGCCGAAGCTGCTGGGAATCGTGATTGATCTACCAACGCTCATATTGTGGGGCGCCCATGATGCGATGGTGCCGGCGGCTGCCGCGGATGATTACCATCGCGCAATCCCTGGTGCGAAGGTGATGATATTCGAACAATGCGGCCATCGCCTCGAAATCGAACAGTCGGCGCGATTTATCCGCGAAACGGAAGCTTTCTTGGAGTGACGCGCCAGGGAGGGTTCGCTATGCACATAATGTATTTCACCGAACGCCCGTATCGCTATGTTCCCAACGACGAAGTAATCAAGCAAGGCTACTTCGGAATAGAAAACAAACATTTCGATTCGGCCAAGGGCGCCGTCCTGCTCAATGAGTATCTCGATGAGAAGGTGATGGCGGAAGAATTGGGCTTCGACGAGGTAATGCTCAACGAGCATCATGATACCGCGTTTTGCATGGGATCGGTGATGAACGTCGAAGCCTCCATTCTGGCGCGTATTACCAAGCGCGTGAAAATAGTCCTGCTGGGTAATCCTCTGCCAGTCGTCGGCAATCCGCTGCGACTAGCCGAGGAACTGGGCATGATCGACATGATTTCCGGCGGCCGCCTGGTTAGCGGATGGGTTCGTGGCGGCGGCAGTGAGCAATTCGCGAGTAATGCCAATCCAGCCTTCAACCGCGAGTATTTCAACGAATCTCACGAAGTCGTGATCCAGGCTTGGACGCTGCCTGGCCCTTTCCGCTACGAAGGCAAACACTTTTTCATTACCGCTTTGTCGATCCGTGGTGCTTGCCGCTCCAAAAACCGCATCCGCCAATTTGGATCCCCGGCCTGCTCAGTCCGGAGACGGTCGAATGGTGCGCGGAGCATCGCTATCCCTATGTCGCGCTAGCCATCTTTCTCGAACCGACGATCGAACTCTGGAATTTCTATCGCGACTCCGCCGCCAAGTTGGGCCACCAGGCCGACCCAGAGGACTTTGGTTACCTGCAGAAGATTTGCGTGGCGGAAACCGATGAGAAGGCCGCGGGCGTCCTTTGGGCGGCGGCGCGCAGGAACCGGTCAGGGAAACCAAAGCCAACGGGACGGCACGCGCGGATGTCTCCAGCGCGCAAGTAGACCATGGCTCGGGCGTATGGCAGGATCGGGGTCGCGCGAGCGCCGTGGACGTCGAGGAAACCGGCAGAAAGGTTTTCGAAGCCTTTTCCAAGGTCGAGCAATCGTTGCAGCTGATTCGTGGCACGCCGGAGACGGTTACCAGGAACATTGCGCGTCGCGCTGGAAAGTTTTGCGTCCGGGCATCTTTATCCGGCTGATCGCAAAACACGTGTTGCCCGCGGTGCGCGCGATCGGCCAGGTACTGAATCTGACATCGCCGTTTGAAGTTGAACGTGGATCACGCAAGCTGCCGGCCTCCGGAATACCCGACTCAGCTGGATCGATCGAACCCTTGCTCGCCTATCGCCGTTCCATAGGCGATCACGGAGCCGGCGCCGTGGCCTAGCTCCAAGTTGGTCCATGCGGGCGGATCGCGGACCTCCAGGAATCCTCGATCCGCATAGCCGCACGACCCGTAGTTCGAATAATTCCAGTGACGAACCGCGCGATTGAGATGGGGCACGCCGCCAATTAGCTAGAGGGTTAAGCGCAGATGAGGATCGGGTTCCACTAAAACCGCTACTTTGAGCTGATGGACCCTATAGATGTTAAACATCGGTAAGGCCTCCTCTTTTAAGGGATGCCACCCGGAAGGACGGCCCCACAGTTGCCCCGCTTGCATCCAACAATTTGGTAGGCGTTCAATTGTAGGTGCTGGATCCTGAAGGTTTATCAAAGGCCTGCCGGGAGGTGACTGCAATGTTCACCGGACGAGGCAAACAGCTCACAATATTCGTCGGCGAGGCCGATCATTATCATCACCATACGTTGCACATGGCGCTGATTGAAACGCTCCGGCGTGAAGGGTGTAGCGGCGCGACCGCGACCGCCGGGATTGCCGGTTTCGGTGCTTCGTCACTTGTGCATACATCGGCAATCCTTCGCCTCTCGATGGACATGCCGGTCATGATAACGGTGGTGGATCGTCCCGAGCGGATCGACCGGGTAATTGGGGTGGTTCGCGAGATGGCTCCTAATGCCTTGATCACGGCGCAGGAGATTGAGGTCCTGCAATCGGGCGCGCCTTTCAACCAAGGCTTACCCGATGTGAAGGTGTCAGAAGTGATGCGCCGAGAAGTCGCAACCGTTCATCCCTCGAACCCTGTTACCGCAGTCGTCGACCTGCTGCTCAACAAGAATTTTACCGCGGTGCCGGTACTTGACGCCGCAGGCAAAGTGGTCGGCATGATCAGCGATAACGATTTGCTGACGCGCGGCGGCATGAACGTGACGATCAGCTTGAAGCGGGCCACAGATGCGGATTGTGTTCGTAAGTTGCACGAGTCCCTTGAAAATCCGCGTCATACCGTGTCCGAGGTAATGACGCGCGAAGTTATCACTACTACGCCTGACACCATCCTCGGACGGGCCGCGCGTCTCATGGTGGAAAAGCATCTAAAGCGACTTCCGGTGGTGGACAGCGAGAAAAAGCTGCTCGGAATTCTTGGACGCCTCGATATCCTGAGCACGATCGCCGCCGTTCACCTTCCGGAGTGGCATTCCGAAGCCCGCCCGGTGCCAGGACAAGCCACCGTGGCCGATGTGATGACTCGCGATGTCCCGCAGGTGCATGAATCAGCCAGCATCGAAGAGATCTTTGATCTGCTGCTTTCCTCGGCGCATAAGCGCGTAGTGGTGGTCGACGATAAGCGGCACGTGGCCGGGATTATCGCCGACTCCGACTTGATCACAAGGGTCAGCCGCGAAGCCTGGCCGGGAGTACTTGAAGTGCTAGCGGCGAGAGTTCCGTTTAAAATAGTCAACGGTACCGCCCGGCAGCATCTGCAGCGATTGCGTGCCCACTCGGCCAAAGAATTGATGACTCAAAACGTCATCACCGTTCGGGAAATAATGCCGGTCACAAGTGCCTTGGTGCTTTCGGCGGAAAGGCGCGTCAAGCGTTTACCGGTGGTAAACAGTAATGGAGAACTGGTCGGAATCGTGGGCAGGACGGAAATGATGAGAGCGCTGCTCGCCTCAAATTTGTGTTGACCGGCTATGGCCTCCTTTAGCCCGTCGTAATCGCGATGGGCGCCAGGATTGCCGCGCGGTAAACAGCGGAATTCCGCAACCGCGAATTCACACAACACACGACAGCTTCAAGCTATGCGAATATTGATTATCTCCGACTTGCACGCGAATCTGGAAGCGGTTTCAGCCCTGCCGCGCGACTACGACGAATTGTGGGTGCTCGGAGACCTCGTCAACTACGGGCCCGATCCGGTGGCGGCGATTGATTTCGTGCGCTCAAACGCCACCACCGTGGTGCGCGGCAACCACGATCACGCGGTCGGCTTCGGCGTGGATTGCGGATGCTCTCCACGCTTTCGTGCGATGGCGGAAGCAACACGCCAGTACACCATCCCAATGCTCAGCGCGAAGCACAAACAGTATCTGCGCGACCTTCCGACCTCAGCTTGCCGCCAGATTCACGGCCAGACTTTCTTCCTATGTCACGCCACTCCGTCGGATGCGCTCTACGAGTACCGGGGACCTCAGTCTCCTTTGTGGGAGCGGGATGAAAAGGCCAGTTCCGGCGCCGATATCGTTCTCGTCGGTCATACGCATTTGCAGTTTTCCAGAAGTTTCGGGAACCGAATGGTGATCAATCCGGGAAGCCTCGGACAATCGAAAGCCGGAGATCCGAGAGCGCGCTACGCGATATGGCATAACGGTAATGTGGAACTATGCGCGCTTGATTATCCGGTCGAACAGACGGTCGCGAAGATCTCCGCAATGCCGGTTGCCGCGGAAATCAAATCCGACTTGGCCGCGGTTTTACGCACGGGCGGCGTTCCACGGTAAGCGTTTGATCGCATTGATCCCACCGAGCTTTCCAAAGCGGGTTCGCTGCACGGCGGCGGACGGAGATGACCTCCGCCCGCCGCACCTGCCTCGGATTTGAATTTCGAGCGCTGTCAGGCCGAAGCTTCGAGCAAATCGGCACGGCCAACCGGTTCGCCTTTGCCCGAGATCTTACGGCTGCCCGGCTTGCGCGAGAACGGGTCTTCGAGTGCCAATTCTTTGGCAATTTCGCGCATCGCCGGAATCACTTCCTGGCCGAGCAAGCGCACGCAGGTGCGGCGCTCTTTCAACGGCACCGGACCATCGAGCCAGAATGAGAAGATTCCCGGCCGTAGCACTTCGAGCACGCGGCGCAGCTTGGGCACAATCGTCTTGGGGGTGCCGGTGATCATCTGCCCCTGCTTCTGCCAATTCGGGTAACCATCGTAGAAGGATTTTTTAAGCGCCTGCAGCTCGTCGTCGTTGCGTGGGTCGTGGTCCATGGTGGAGCGGCCCGGCAGGTTGGGATTGGCGAATTGATTGGCGAGCCTTCTCGTCGCCTCCTTGGAGTTGTAACCCGGCGGGAACATCCATTCGGGCTTGGCGAAATGGGAAAAGCCACCGCCGAACAGAAAGGCCTTGCCGTATTCTTCGGCCTTTTCCTCGGTTTCAGCGCAGAAGACCGGCTGCAGATAGCCGAAGTTTTCCGGCCCCGCCTGGTAACCCTCTTCCGCCGCGACCTTGGCGTACATGTTGAACATCTCGAGCGTCGGTTCGAGCAGGGTCGCGAGCGCCACGTAGGGATAGCGATGACGCGCGCACCACACCGCGGTCTCGGGGCTGATAAGCCCCGGAATCCAGATCGGCGGATGCGGTTTCTGCAATGGCAGCACCCACGGATTAACGAAACGAAAATGGAAATGCTTGCCTTCGAAGCGGAACGGGCCGGGTTGTGTCCACGCCTTGAGAATCAGGTCGTGAGCCTCATCGAAGTACTCGCGATTGTAGGCGGGATTGGCGTTATTGAAAAGCTGCTCGCTGCCGGCTCCGCGGATGAATCCCGGCACCAGCCGTCCGCCCGAGATCATATCGATCATCGCGAGCTCTTCGGCGAGCCTCAGTGGATTGGCCACGACCGGTGTGGGATTGCCCAATAGCACGATCTTAACGCGCTTGGTGGTACGCGCCAGGATCGACGCCTCGACGTCCATCACGGCACCCATGCAGAAGGGCGTGCCATGATGCTCGTTGAGCATGACGCCGTCGAACCCCAGTTCGTCGCAGAGCACTTTCTCGTCGAGGTATTCGTTGAGCAGTTGCGCGCCCTTGGCCGGGTCGAAGAATTTATTGGGCACACCAAAGAAGCTGCGCAACCGGAAGACCTCGTCCTCCGGCACCGCATGGTAAGCCCGTTCCGTAAAGAACATTATGTGCATAAGGAGCCTCCGCTAATT
>JBOHWM010000219.1:0-2950 GCA_050736555.1 Binataceae bacterium (SeqCode) | reverse complement strand
GGCGTAGAGGGTGGGATCGGGGATGCCGGCTTGGACGAAGCCGTGCACGCGCTCGGCGCATTTAGTGCACGTCCCGCAATGGACATTGCCCTTCGGACGCGCGCATGACACGGTCAATTCGAGCGGTAAGCCGTTGCCGCGTTTGACCACGTCGCCCTTGCTCAAGCCCCTATACGGCGTAAGTATCCGCAATTTTAGACCAACGCCGAGTTCGACTGAGCGGGCGAAGGCGCGGAAGAATTCCGCACGCGCATCGGGATAGGGATTCGCCTCAAGCGGCGCCATCGCGATCTCGCCGATACGCTCGCGCGCGCAGAAGATTGCGGCTTTAGCGAGCAGGCTGAGATTGCGCCCGAGGATATAGTTGGAAGCGGGCCCCGCATTATAGCCGGGCACGCCTTTTCCCGTCATGCTCCAATGGTCACCGTTCACGTCGCCCATCGGCAGCCTCAAGACTGTCAACGCCGCGATATTGCGCATCTTCAGCGCCCGCAAAAAACGCCGCAACGTGACGAGCTCGTCCGTCTCCCAGCTCATGCCCGTGCGTACATAGACGGGAAAGACCTGGCGGCCCTGGCGAGCGATATTCGCCAGCATCACGGAACTGTCCATGCCACCGCTGGCCAGCACCGCGATACGTCCCGGCTCCGCGATGATCTGATACTCGTCCGCGGCTGATGTGGTCTTACGCATCGATCAGACTAAGGGGTGTTCGCGCGATCGCTTTCACTTAATTTAAAAGGCGGCCGCCGTCGAGCAGCAGGGTCGAACCGGTGGCGAAATCGGTCCCTTCACAGAGAAAAAGCACGGCGCGTGCCACATCTTTGGGAGAGCCGAGAGTTTTGGTCAAGGTGGCATTGCGCAGCCGCTCGCGTTCCTCGGTCTCGTAATCGTCCGGCGGCATCACCGGCCCCAGCGCGACGCAATTGACTTGAACTTCGGGTGCGAGCGCCTTGGCCAGCGCCCGTGTCAGTCCGATAAGGCCAGCCTTGGAGACGGTATATGGCAGATAATTGTTGTACGGCCGAATTCCCGCCCAATCTCCAATATTGATGATTTTCCCGGCGCCTTGGCGGCGCATCGCCACGCCCGCGAATTTCGATAAAAAAAACGGCGCTTTCAAATTGGTATCGAGATTGAGATCCCAATCGCGCTCGGTCAATTCCTCGAGCGGCTTGCGGTAGAACACCGAAGCGTTATTCGCCAGGATGTCGAGCCGGCCGAATTCCGTCAGCACCGCCGCGACCATCGCTTCAATATCCGCAAGCTGCTCAAGGTCGGCGAAGAAAGCGCGCGCCTTGCCACCGCTTTGGACGATTATCGCGACGGTCTGCTCGGCCTCCGCCCGCGAGGAGTGATAATGAATCGCCGCGATGGCGCCACGCGCGGCCAATTCGATCGCGATGGTGCGGCCCACACGCTTGCTCGCACCGGTCACGAGCGCAACTTTCGCTCTGAGTTCCATCAAACCGCCGTGATACCTCGCCTGTTAGCCTATAACGAAGCGGCAATCGCTCGCAGCAAGGACAGATTATCGGAATGGCCGGTCTTGCGCGCGATCACATGGCCGATAATCGGCCGTCCCAGCAGATACAGGTCACCAATCAGGTCGAGCACCTTGTGGCGTGCGAATTCGTCGGGAAACCGTAGCGTGGTATTCACGATCTTTTCGTCATCCACCAGGATACAATTATCCAGCCGGCCACCGCTCGCTAGTCCCATCTCGGACATCTTGCGGAACTCACGGACGAAGCCAAAGGTACGCGCCGGTGCGATTTCTTTCACGTAGGCTTCGGGCGATGTCAACTCGAATTGCATGCGCTGTACACCGATTGGCAATGGATATTCAAGTGTGTAGTCGATAATCAAATGATTGGCGGGTTGGATATGGAGGAATTCACTATCGCCGCCCACGCTGATGGACTTGCTAATGCGAATCGGCTCGATCGCCGCGACCTGCTCCTGAATACCGGCCGCGCGCAATTGTATGCAAAATTCCAGCGCGGAACCGTCAAGCGCGGGCACTTCGCCTTCCGTCTTGATCAGCAGGTTCGTAATCCCGAGGCCGTGCAGCGCGGACATCAGGTGCTCAATCGTTCGTACCGTATGGCCGCCGCTGGAAAGCGTGGTGTTGTAGCCGGTCTCACTGACGTTGTCCAAGCGCGCCGCCAGCGCGGATTGGTCCGCCAAAGATGAGAACGCGATGCCGTGCCCGGGCGGCGCGGGATGCAGAATCACTCCGGTTTTGAAGCCGGAATGAAGCCCTTGCCCGGCGAGGACCAAAGAGCGCGCGACGGTGCGTTGCAGGCATGCGCCGGCGATCCCAGCTCTTTTGTGCCGCTTGCCACGCGGCGCCTCGGTCTTGCCCTGATCGGCGACTTCACCGTTTTCACCCGTTAACACCCTCTCGATAGCGGTGAGCAGACCGTCGACGGAGAACGGCTTCTCGATGAAATCCTCGGCGCCGAGGCGGGTTGCCGCGACCGCGTTCTGAATATTTGCATGGCCTGAGATCATGACCACGTGCGTATCTGGCCGGGCGGATTTAATTCGCCGCAAAAGCTCGATACCGTCCACCTCCGGCATCCAGACGTCGAGCAACACGACCGCCGGGTTTTCCCGAACGATCAAATCCATTGCGGCGGGCGCGTCGGCCGTATCGACTACGCGAAAGCCTTCGTCGGCGAGGATACCGCGCAGCGAGGACCTGATTCGCTCATCATCGTCCACCACCAGCACGGTCGTCTTCACTGCACGTTTTGCGGCGTTATGCATGTATTGAAAATCCCCCGCGCTTTTAGCGGCACCACCACCCCACCACAATTATCGAGCGTGCCGCGGGAAACTCATCCGGCGCGTGACACCTCATCAAAATGGTCACGCACTGGCTGAAGCCTTAAATTGCTGCTCTTTTACCGGAAATTCCAGCACGAATCTACTACCGCGCGGT
>JBOHWM010000218.1:0-5614 GCA_050736555.1 Binataceae bacterium (SeqCode) | reverse complement strand
GCGCGGGCGCAACCCGGCGCGCTCGGCCGGACTACCCGGCTCGACCGAAGCCACCGCGACACCATGTTCTTTCGGCAGCCGATAAAAGTGCACCAGCCGGCGTTGCAGGGGCGTAGTCATGCCGGCGACTCCAACGTAGGCGCGCACAATATGCCCATCACGGATCAGGCGGCCGGCGACGTACTTGGCGATATTGATCGCGATAGCGAAGCAAATTCCCTGCGCCGGCAGAATTACCGCCGTATTGACGCCAATGACTTCGCCGCGCGAGTTTATCAGCGGGCCACCGGAATTACCGGGATTAAGCGCAGCGTCGGTTTGAATCACGTCGTCGATAAGCCGTCCCGACATCGAGCGCAACGAGCGTCCGAGCGCACTAACAACGCCAGCCGTCACGGTGCATTGAAAGCCGAAGGGACTGCCGATCGCGATGGCAATTTGGCCGACACGCAGCCGGTTTGAGTCACCAAAGTTTACCGGCACGAGGTCACTCGCGTGAATTCGCACCACGGCCAGGTCATTGTCGGAGTCGGATCCGACGAGCGTACCCTCGACCGTGCGTCCGTCCAGCAACGTTACCGTCAGCCGCGCCGCACCGTTTACCACGTGGCTATTGGTGAGGACGAAACCATCGGGCGTGAAAATGAATCCGGAACCGCTGCCGGCATTTCGCTCTGAAGCGCCGTCGCGGCGCATCGCCGCGATATTTACGACCGATCCACTGACCTGTCGCGCCGCGCCAGAAACCGCTTCTGAATAGGCGTCGAGCAGTTCGTTGTCGGCGCCGGAGGCGCCAGGAGATGCCGGTTGATTGATCGCGTGGTCATCCAGAACCCGGCGTAAGCGAGCGTTCATTTGTTTCATCTCCCCTTCAATGAGGCTACGGGGTAAATCTAACCATCGTGTCAAGCACTTGGGCGGACCCGCAGGCGGAGCGAGTACGCCAGGCGGAGTGAAGCGGAGCCGAGCGAACGAGTCTGCAAGTCGCGTCTCAGAATGCGAGTCCGCGAGCTGCGTTTAGGATTTAGCCGCGCAGTGCATTTTATGCCAGGGTCAACGCGTGGCGACGGTGCTTTGCATCGGTGATTGAACGAGCGCTTATAATCGTCAACAAGCCCGGGCGCGAGTGACTCCGCGATGAAGCAAACCATCGCCTGCACCATTGCTCTGCTTACGGCGATCGCGGCTGGAATCAGCCTGAGATTTCTTATCCGACCATCGCGGGCAAGCCGTCCAGTCACGCCGGCCAGCGCGCATTTTTTGCCGGCGCTCGCAGTTGCTCAAGGCGCTCGCAGCCAACCGTTATCCAGGCCTGGCCTCAAATCGACGAACGTACTGATACTGCCCAAAGCCAGCCCCGCTTTCATTGGCTATTGGGGTGGCTTCGTCCATAGCCGGATTCACAGCATAATTCCGGGTTATTTGACCGGAAGCAATCCGGCCCGCGTGAGCGTGATGTTCGGGCAGGCCGGCGATACCATTTTCATGGCCAGCGAACTCTACAGCTCGCATAGCCAGCGAATCATCGGCCGGCCGCGCGCCCGAATAATCAGTCCCGGGCAGGCGGTGATCACGTACGCTTCCGAAGACCGGCAGTTATACTACCGCTGCAGGCATAGCTTCACTCTGACACCTACGGACCGCATCCAGTACCGCGCCGCGATAGCGGTATATCAGCGCGCGACACGCGCACTGGTCGGCACCGTTAGCCAGCATGCCTGGTTGACACGGATGGTGACGGCGCGGCGCCGGCGTGAATTCGCGCGGCCTTCCGCAAACGGGATTCCTCGCGGCGCGGTTGCGGCGAGCTCGGATTTCGCGCCCTCGAATGCGCGGGAAAAGGCCACATTGGAGTTGCCGGCGCACGGAGGTCTGATTCCGCGCCACGGGAGTTAATCCACAATTCGCCCTCAATGTGCATCAAGCAACGGATGGCGTCATCTGACGGAAAATCCGCCGTCAATCACCAACTCGGCCCCGGTCATGTGATCGGAGGCGCTCGAGGCGAGGAAGGTCACCGCTCCGGCCAACTCGGCGGGTTCACCGAAGCGTCCGCGCGGCGTGCGCTGGATCATTTCCTTGTGCGCCTCGGCATATTCAGGCCAGTTGCGAATCCAATCAGTCATGTCGGTGTCGAACCATCCGGGCATCAGCGAATTGACCTGGATATTATACGGCGCGAGTTCCAGCGCGCAGCATTTGGTCAGCTGCTGCAGCCCGCCCTTGGCGACGGAATATGAAGGAAATACCGGCGTGCCGAAATGGCCGGCGATACTGCTGACGTTGATAATCTTGCCGCGCTTGCGAGTGATCATCGACTGCGCCGCGTACTTGGTCAGCAGAAAGCATGCGTTCAGATTGGTCTCCAGCACGCGGTCCCATTCTTCCGCCGACTGCTCGAGTATTCCCTTCAGTACCGCCATTGCCGCGTTGTTGACCAGGATATCGAGCCCGCCAAGCGAGCGTTCGGCTTCGCGCAAGGCCGGTTCAAGCTGAGCGCGGCGTGTCAGATCAACAGGTAACGCGAGCGCGGGCACGCCACATTCCGTGATCTCGGCGATGGCTTCGCGGTTCATCCGCTCGTCACGAGCCATAATCGCGATCGACGCACCGGCCTGCGCCAGCGCCAGGGCAATCGCGCGGCCAATCCCACGATTGCCGCCGGTGATTACCGCGACCTGGCCCCTGAGGTCGAACATTTTCGTCGGGTTTGAAAACGCGCTAGCCACTTGGAACCTCCGTATCGCGGCACTTCATGCCGGCCACCGGCAGAGCGCTCGCGATGCTCGGAATCGCTTGCCTGAGCGATCGTTCTAATGGGACGCCGGCGCGATTTACCCTCGCCATTCCATGACCACGGCTGCAAGAACGCGCGCGTTGTTCGAAACCGCGCTGACTCGGATGTTGATAGCGTATGCCGATCGCAAAACCTGACATGGCATGTGCGCGGTTAAGTATTGTGGGCTTTGGCTAATGCGGACTCGCGCAGTTGGCTCAGGCTGATGCGCGGATTGATCGCTTCCGGATCGAGCCGGAGTTCGATCAAAGCGGCACGTCCACATCCGCGCGCACGTTCGAGCGCCGATGGGAAATCAGCCGTACGTTCGACCGTCTCGCCATGCAGGCCATAAGCGCGCGCCAACGCGGCGAAATCCGGGTTGGTCAGGCTCGTGCCGATCACGCGTGTCGGATATGCGCGCTCCTGATGCATCCGGATGGTGCCGTACATGCCGTTGTTGATCACGAAGAAAATCGGTTTGACGCGGTATTGCATCGCAGTTGCCAGTTCCTGGCCGTTCATCAAAAAACAACCGTCGCCGGAGAATGACAGCACTACGCGCTCCGGATGCGCAATCGCGGCGGCGACGCCGGAAGGCACGCCATATCCCATCGATCCGCTGGTCGGCGCCAGTTGCGTGCCGTACTCGCGATAGCGCCAGAAGCGATGCACCCAGCCGGTGAAATTGCCGCCGCCATTGGTAACGATTGTATCAACGGGTAGCTGTCGGCACAGCGTGGCGACAATTTCCGCGAGCTGCAACGTTCCCGGATTGCCAATCGGAGTCGAATATTCGAGATAGTCGGCATGCGCCCGCCGAGTGCGTTCCCGCCATGCGCCTGAATCAGCGCACGCCATCGCTTTGGCCGCCGCGGCAAACGACGGCATGCCGGCGTTTATCGCCAGGTCCGGCTGATAAACGCGGCCGAGTTCGTCGGCTCCCGGATGAACATGAATCAACTTTTGTCGTGGACGTGGTAGTTCGAGGAGCGTATAGCCGCCGGTGGCGTTTTCGCTCAGCCGCGCCCCGACGGCGATAATCAGATCGGATTGACGGGCGAGCGTGGAGAGCGCGGGACTCGGTCCGATACCAAGATCGCCGGCGTAACATCGATGCAGGTTGTCGAAGTGGTCCTGACGCCGGAATGATACCGCCGTCGCGAGATCATTCGCTTCAGCGAAGGAGGTAATATCGCGCACCGCTTGCGCGTTCCATCCGCTGCCGCCGAGCAACATGAGCGGTGCGCGAGCCGCCGCCAGCACGCGCGCCAGTTCCGCCATTTCGGCCGCGCCGGGATGCGTTTGCAGTTTGACATAGGGAGCCGCATCCGCAACCGCAACGCTCTCGCGCAAAACGTCTTCAGGCAGCACCAAGACGACGGGACCCGGACGCCCCGAGGTGGCGAGCGTAAAGGCGCGCGCGACCAGTTCCGGTATGCGGCGCGGATCGTCGATTTGCGCCACCCATTTGGAGAACTGACCGTACATCCGGCGGAAATCGAGTTCCTGGAAGGCGCCGCGCTCTAGATCGGATCGCGCGACCTGCCCGACGAATAAAATCACCGGAGTCGAATCATGCCACGCGGTATAGATGCCGGTGCTGGCGTTGCTCGCACCCGGCGCGCGCGTGACGAAGCAGATACCGGGACGGCCACGCAATTTGCCGTAAGCATCGGCCATATAGGCGGCGCCGCCTTCCTGACGGCACACGATCAGGCGGATTTGCTCGCGCGCGTCATAGAAAGCGTCGAGCGCCGCGAGATAACTCTCTCCGGGTACGCAGAAGACCGTGTCAGCACCGTGGATCGCAAGCTGATCGACGAGGATCCGGCCGCCGGTGCGGGCATCCTGTTCTCCCATGTTCGCCTCTTCGCCGATCCTCGCGCATCAAACATCGCTTTCGATTGGTAGGAGGATCGGCGCTAAACTCGACTGCTTATTCGCGGCGCTGAAACGACGGTCCCGAGAAGCCCGAACCGAAATTGATGCGCGTGTTGCCGGTATTGAGTCCGCCATCGACCACCATCGCGGTGCCGCTAATCCATTCCGACTCGTCACTGGCCAGGAACAGGGCCATCGCCGCGATATCTTCGGGACGGCCGGGCCGCGGAATCGGCTGCATCCGCGCCAGATTACGCGCCGCCGCTTCTTCGCCGCCGGGCATCCCGCGATACACCAGGGGCGTCAGAATGCCGCCGGGGCAGATACAGTTGACGCGAATACGATCGCGGCCCAATTCGATGGCGGCGCTCTCGGTCAGATTCACCACCGCGGCTTTGGCCGCACTATACGCATGCAGCCCGGCGACGCCGCGAAGTCCCGCCAATGACGAGGTGGAAATGATCGAACCGCCGCCGACCTTGCGCATCGGCTCGATCGAGCACTTGATGCCGAAAAACACCGCGCGCGTGAGCACCGCGAAGGTTTTGTCCCAATCCTCGCCCGCGATTTCCTGCAAACGTCCGGTCGCTCCGCCGATACCGGCGTTGTTGTAGGTAATATCGAGGCGGCCATATTCCTTGACCGCGCGATCAATCATGGCTTGGATATCCGCTTCGCTGGTGACGTCGGTGCGCTGAAAGACGGCGCGACCGCCCTTCGCCGCGATCTCCGAAATCACGGTCTCGCCACTCTGCGAGTTGAGGTCGGCGACCACTACGGCGGCCCCTTCCTGCGCGAATCGAAGCGCGGTGGCGCGCCCCATGCCACTGGCGGCACCGGTGATCACCGCGACATTGCCGTTGAGTTTGCCCATACTCGCACTCCACTTCAGGATTGAACTAGAAGCTTGATACATCGACGCATGGAAACGCAATCATCCACGCACGTTGCGGG
>JBOHWM010000217.1:0-1594 GCA_050736555.1 Binataceae bacterium (SeqCode) | reverse complement strand
CCGCGGCCCGTTACCTATACAGAACGATCAGTCAGGGCACCGGGCCGGGCGGCGCCTGCGCTCCCAGCCTGAGCCGTTGATTAGCGCCAATCTCAACCGGCTGACGATTCGGACGAAAATACGCCCGGCCGTTCGCACTCTCCCAATGCCCGCCCGCTTCCACGACATAACTGCCCGGCGCCAAGGGCAACCGGAATGAAGCCATCGGGCCGGAACAGATGGCCGTTGCGACCAGCTTTCGCCCGCTCGCGTCGTATACCCTGACGCATTCATAGGAAGGGTTGGCGGGCGCGGTGCCACGCGCCGCCACCATCGTGCCATAAATACCGGAGCCCGCATGCGATTGCGCCTGTCCGCCGGGATTACTGATAGGCATGGGCGGATTAGGGGCCGGAGCAATCGGCGCCGACGAGGCGCATCCGGCCAACACCGCGCCTATGATCACCATGGAAGATATTGTCGTGCGAAGCGGCCAAAAGCAGATCGTCAAAAGCAGCACCTCATTTGATGATCACAACGAACCCAGATCTGACTCCTAGCCCGGATAATTCATAAATTCTTGAAAGAGAAAGCCACCGGCACTCCCAAACTGTGCTACTGATGTGGTGTTGAAGCGACATCGGTAGACGGTGGTGGGAGGTGGCGGTGGCTGCACAGTGTCATATCCAATTTAAGCGATCCGACGTTGCGCGCGGTGGTGGGCCGCGGCGACTTGCCGCTGGCTTCGCAGCCGACCCTGTCGCGGCTGGAAAATGCGGTGCCCTGGGAATCGGTCCGCCGTTTGGAGCGCTTGGGCCTGGAGTGGTTCACGCGCTATGAAGCGCCGGGCAAGCATAGACAGGAAATCATCCTGGACATCGATTCGACTTCCGATCCGACCCACGGCCAGCAGCAGCTGAGCTTCTTCAACGGCCATTACGACACCTACATGTACTATCCACTGCTGATCTTCGAGGGCGGGTCGGGAATTTTGCTTGCCGACTGTCCGCGGCCGGGGACGACGTGGGCGGCATCCGCCAACTCTTACCGCGCTTGCGGGCGCTGGTGACACGCCTGCGCGGACGTTGGCCCAAGCGCCCCATCGCGCTGCGCGCCGACGGCGAGTTCGCTAAGCCGGCACTGCTTGATTACGCCGAGTATGCGGGCCGCCTGTATGCCATCGGCCTGCCGCGCAATCCCAAGCTGGAGGCTCGGTCCCAGCGGCTGCGCCAGCCGGAATCGCGACCTGCCGGGGCATTCGCAGCCTGCCCGAAACACCGACGCCGTATAGCGATATCGTCACTGACGGATTGTGCGGATCATCGCTGATGATTTGCAACGAACTGGAAAAAGTTCTCGAGCCGCTCAAACCAATGTTCGCCATTGGGAAAATGTTTTGCTAAGAAACAAATAGGCGCGCTGATGTCGTGGGGGCGAACGCAATTCGCGTCCGGCATTTTGCGGCAACTTG
This sequence comes from Binataceae bacterium (SeqCode), assembly GCA_050736555.1. GTDB lineage: Bacteria > Desulfobacterota > Binatia > Binatales > Binataceae > JBOHWJ01. The sequence goes on along the minus strand of JBOHWM010000217.1, from coordinate 144 downwards.
ACGTTACCGCTGGCGCAGCGGCGCGAACAGCAATGAGCGGAGGCTCCTTATGCACATAATGTTCTTTACGGAACGGGCGTACCATGCGGTGCCGGAAGATGAGGTCTTCCGGCTGCGTAGTTTCTTTGGCGTGCCCAATAAATT
>JBOHWM010000216.1:0-12069 GCA_050736555.1 Binataceae bacterium (SeqCode) | reverse complement strand
GGATACAGGTGGCACCACGTTGCTCGCCAGCCGCAGGATAATAACGTCACCGGCGGCACGCGCGGCGAACCAAGCGATCGCGGCTATCAGCACGAGATTGAACACCAGCACATAGCGCTCGGACAGGTTGAATTCCATTTCGATTCTTTACGTGGTGGCTCCCGGACTCTCTCGCTCGTTTCGCTTCACTAGCGCACTCGGCTTCACTACTTTTAGCGCAGCTCGCGGACTCGCCTGCTCGCTCCGTCTTCGCCTCCGCTAGCGTTAGAACGGCGCCTCCGCTTCGTATGAACAACCCTCCACCAGCCGTTGGACATCGTAATTCCAGCGACCCTTCCAGCGCTCGATGGTCAAGTGTGCCTGACTATAACCGTTGGCGACCTGGTCAAGCAGACGCAGCAGGTAGATGGTTTCGTCCTCCGACCGCTCGTTCAGCGCTTTTTGCCGCTCCAAACCGGCCATCGCGACGTTAAGCACTTCGAGTGCGAGATCTTTCAGCTTGATACGTCCCGCGCGTGCATCGAGGCCCAGCTTATGCGCGCCATCGGTGAGCGCCAGTCGCTCGTCAAAGCTCCAGCGTTTGACCACATCCCATGCGGCGTCAAGACAATCGCCTTCGTACAGAACCCCCTTCATCAATGCCGGCAACGCCAGCATCAGCGCGGGCGGCTGGCTGTCGGCGGTCCGTACCTCGAGGTATTTTTTCAGGCGTACTTCAGTGAATATTGTCGTCAGGTGATTGGTCCAGTCCTCTTCGGTCGCGCGCATTCCGTTCCATCCGCGCTCCATGTATTGACGGAAGGTGATTCCAGGCGGCCGCGTCAGATCGACGTATTGATGGTCTCGAATCAGGAAATACATAGGAACGTCGAGCGCGTAATCGGCATAATCCTCGAATCCGGCGTCGTCGCGAAAGACGAATGATAAGATTCCGCAGCGTTCGCGGTCGGTATCGGTCCAGATATGACCACGATAGCTCTGATAGCCATTGAGGCCGCCGTCCGACAACGGCGAGTTGGCAAACATCGCGTAGATCAACGGCACCAGTCCCATGCTGACGCGCAGCTTGCGCATGGCGTCGGCCTCGTCGCCATAATCCAGGTTGGATTGCACACCCGCCGTCTGCTTCATCATCCGCTGTCCGAGCGTGCCCTTGCGCGCCATGTACGGATACATGATCTGGTAGCGCGTTTTGGGCAGCAGCTCGATCTCGGTGATCTTGCTGATAGGCTGCATGCCCAAGCCCAGGATGGCGGCGCCGACTGAATTGCCGACCTGCAGGAGCTGTTCGACATGGCGGCTGAATTCGCGGTGAGCGCAATGGATGGTCTCGCATTGCTCACCGGAGAGCTCGATTTGCCCGCCGGGCTCGATCGTGATCGCGGCGCGGGGGTCTTTAAGCGCGGTAATGCGGCCGTGTTCCTCGTCCGGCTCATAGCCGAAGCGCCCGACCAATTGGCGCAGGATTTCCTCGACTCCGCCCGGGCCGGAAAAGGGCAGGGCACTACCGTCACGGGCCGAGACTGCTATTTTCTCGTACTCGGTTCCCACCCGCCACTGAGCGCGTGGCTTGGCTCCGCTTTCGAAGTAGTGAATCAGGTCTGCTTTGGATTCAAGCGGTTCGTTCATCGGCCTAATCCCGTTGCCTATTGGGCCCTTCGTCCCCCCAACCGCGCGACTCATAATGGCTGCGATGCTGAACAGAGGCAAGTCATCCGGCAGAGCCGTTGGGCGGCTCAATAATGTACGGTTTCACCTATTATGCCGGGACATTTCAGAGGGTTGTAAGTGCGCCGGCTGACCAGCTCCGCCTTCGACATCTTGCCGGAGTTCGGGCTACTCGCCTAACTTGAGCGCAACGCGGGGGAGCGGAAGATGTCCGAACATGTGCTGGCCATCGACCAGGGGACTACCGGCACGACTGTCATGGTGTTTGACGGCCACGGCAGGATTCGCGCGCGTGCATACAATGAAATCCGTCAGTTTTATCCGCGCCCCGGATGGGTCGAGCATGACGCCGAGGAGATTTACCGCTCCGCCCTTGAGCTAAGCCGCCAGGCACTCGCGCAGGCGCACATGCAAGCGGGCGACCTTGCCACCATCGGTATCACCAATCAACGCGAAACCTTCGTCGTATGGCAACGTGGAAACGGCCGCCCGATCCATCGCGCCATCGTATGGCAATGCCGGCGCAGCACGGAGATCTGTGCCAGCCTGCGTGAACGAGAGGGCGAAATCAGCGCGCGGACGGGCTTGATCGCCGATCCTTATTTCTCTGGCACCAAGCTCAAATGGCTGCTCGATAGTGAGCGCGGGCTGCGCCGCCGCGCCGCGAATGGCGAACTATGCTTCGGCACGATCGAAAGCTGGCTGATCTATCGGTTGTCGCGCGGAGCCGCGTTTGTAAGCGATTTTACCAACGCCTCGCGCACCATGCTGCTGAATCTCGAAAGCCTGTCATGGGACCCGCGGATGCTCGAAATGCTGGAAGTGCCCGAGCGCATGTTGCCCGCATTGGTTCCCTCGCGTGCGCCGCAAGCCGAGGCGGCCTCTGGTACAATTGGTGACCATGCCGTACCGATTTGCGCAAGTATTGGTGATCAACAATCCGCGTTGTTTGGCCAAGGCGTAACCCGTCCGGGCGAGGCGAAGGTGACCTACGGCACCGGCGCGTTTCTCCTCACACCTGTGAACAAGGATGCGAAGGGTTCATCCAGCCGGCTGCTCCGCACCTCCGCACTGGGAGCCAAGGGTCAACCAATAGTTGCTCTGGAGGGCTCGGTCTTTATCGCCGGAGCGGCGGTGCAATGGTTGCGCGATCAACTTGGCCTGATCGCGAACGCCGCGGCGACTACGGCATTAGCTCGGCAAAGCCGCGACCGTACTCATCCGTACGTCGTGCCCGCATTCGTCGGACTCGGTGCGCCGTACTGGGATCCCGACGCACGGGGCGCGATTGTTGGCCTCACCCGCGGCACCAGCCGCGCTGACCTGGTGCGGGCGACGCTGGATAGTATCGCCTACCAGGTGCTCGATGTGGTCACGGCGATGGAATCGGAGACGGGCCGCCGCATCCGGGAATTGCGCGTCGATGGCGGTGCCGCGGCCAACAACTATCTGATGCAGTTTCAGGCCGATATTTTGGGCCGGCGTATCAGGCGTCCGAAAATGGCTGAGACCACGGTGCTCGGCGCCGCCATGTTGGCGGGTCTGAGCGCGGGGGTGTGGGGCTCTGATGACGAACTGGCGCACCTTCGGAAGACCGACCGCGTGTTTGAGCCGCGGATGGCCGCTCATGAACGTGCGTTATTGGTCGCCGGATGGAAAGCGGCCGTCGGGCGAGTCCTGACCAAATAGACGCTCAATCGGCGCGACGCGATTATGGCCGGATGACGCGCGGCGCGGGTTTGATCAACGTCACGCGCAGGCCTTTCGAGGTCCAGCCCACGTCGTAGCCCACAGTGTCGCCGATGTTGAGCAAATCGATGCCCGGCATTTTGCCGCCGACCGGTGCGCCCACCACCGTGACGAAGGGGAATTCGAAGGGAATTTCCCGGCCGTGGTTCGAACGTAACAGACCGCGGCCACGCACACGGTCGAGTCGCACCAGCCTGCCATTGTAGAAGTTGTCCGGGAAGTTTTCGTCGAATTGATCGTTCACGCCCGTGAAGCCGGTTCCTTCAACAGACTGTCCAGCTTGCCCTTGACGTCAAGCGCGCGCAGCTCATCGTAGCCGCCGATGAGATTGCCATCGATAAAGATCTCCGGCACGGTACGGCGTCCGCCGGCCATCTCCGTCATCTTCTCGCGCAACGCCGGATCATCGGTAACGTCGATTTCTTCGAACTCGGCGTCCTTGCTCTTGAGCAGCGCTTTGGCACGCATACAGAACGGACAATAAGTGGTCGAATAGACCTGAATCCTGCTCACCTGATGCTCCTTACTGTTTATTGTCGCGCCATGCCCACGGATGCGCAAGTGACCAGCCGAGCGTTAGCGCGTATCGACGTAGCGCCGCTTCAGCCAGATGGGAGAAATACCGGCCAGATACAACGACTTGATCATCCACATGCGTATCACGGTGCGGATCAGGCCATGTTTGCGCCAGCGCCGAGCGGAGCTGATGACGGTCGAGTGCAGGCATGCAATCCGGCCTTCGCGTTTCAAGCGGCGGCAAAATTCAAGGTCTTCGCACAACTCGATTTGAGGAAAACCGCCGAGACGCTCGAACACCACGCGACGGACGAAGATCACCTGATCGCCGGTTGCCACGCGGGTCAGCCGCGAACGCATGCTGATCAGCGCCCCAAGTACGCGGAAAGGCAATGCGTGATCGTCCAGCCGCAGGTCAAAACGGCCGCTGACGACGCCTGGGTCGCGCATCGCGCGCGCAATCGCGAGGGCAAAGTCGGGCGGTACCAGCGTGTCGGCATGGACAAATGCCAATGTGTCGCCGCCCGCCAGCCGCGCGGCGGCATTCATCTGAATCGCGCGGCCGCGCGGCGCCTCCACGATGCGATCGCATAACGCGCGCGCCAGCGCGACACTATAATCATCGCTGCCACCGTCGGCCACGATTACTTCAGCCCCAGGCGCGCCGGTACGAATCGCACGCAGCGTTGGAACCACCGCATGCTCCTCGTTGAGCATTGGCACGATCACCGAAAGCTCGATGGCCATGGAATGGCAAAGCGGCTAGTTCGGCCGCGGGTTCACCAGCACCTTGGGATCGATCACGGGGAAGTCTCTGATGTATACTTTGTGTCCACGAACCTCGAGGCGTCCTTCCTGGTACAGTCGGATAGCGAACGGAAAAATCCGGTGCTCTTCTTCTTGAATCCGTGCCGCCAGCCGGGCTGGATCATCCTCGGGATCAACCGCCACGACCGCCTGCACGATTACCGGGCCGTCATCGACGCCTTCGCTGACAAAGAACACAGTGCATCCGCTGAAGCGGACGCCGTAATCACAGGCCGCTTTCTGCGCGTCAACCCCGGGGAATGCGGGCGAAAGCGCCGGATGGATATTCATGATGCGGTTGCGAAACGCGCCAACCATTATTGGCGATAGCAGGCGCATAAAACCAGCGCAGGCCACCAGCTCAACGTCGTGTGCCTTAAGTGTCGTCGCCAAGGCGTGATCGAATGCTTCTCGTGTCGGGAAGCGGCGATGATCGATAAGTTCGGTATCAATCCGATGGTGACGCGCGCGTTCGAGACCATGCGCGGCTTGCTTGTTTGAAATCACCACGCGAATGTCCGCCTTGAGTTCGCCGCGCTCGACCGCGTCAATGATTGCTTGCAGATTGGTGCCTTCGCCGGATATCAGCACGCCGAGTTTGAGCGGTGCGCGCTCCATGTTGATCTCCAACCCTTTATCGCATTAAACGAACCGGACGCCACGCGGACCGGCCGCGACTTCTCCGACGATAAAGGCCGCTTGTCGACGACGACGAAGGAAGGCGGCCATGCGCTCGGCGTCGGCGGACGCAACCACCCCGATCATACCGATGCCGTTGTTGAAAGTGCGGTCCATTTCGCTTTGTTCGATCGCACCGAGGCGCGCGATCATGGTGAAAATCGGAGGCACCGGCCAGCTTCCTCGTTTTATTATCGCGCGCAACCGCGGCGGCATCACGCGCGGCAGATTCTCCGGCACGCCGCCGCCTGTAATGTTCGCCAAACCTTTGAGGTTGAAGCGGCGGAACATCTCCATCGCGCTTTTCGCGTACAGTCGGGTAGGGCGCAACAATTCGTTTGCCAAGGTGTCGCCAAGCTCAGCCACACGCGCGCCTAATTTGAGCCGCGCGCGCTCCAACAGCACCTTGCGCGCGAGCGAAAACCCGTTGGAATGAAGTCCGTTGGAGGCAAGCGCGACCAGTACGTCACCCGCACGCATCAACTCAGGCCTTGGAACAGCGTCGCGCTCGGCGATACCAACTGCAAAACCTGCCAGGTCGTATTCTCCGGGTTTGTACATCCCGGGCAATTGCGCGGTCTCGCCGCCGACCAGGCTCATGCCGCATTCGGCACATCCGCGCGCGATACCTTCGACGATTGCAAGCGCGATGTTTTGATCAAGTTTGCCGCATCCGATGTAATCGAGGAAAAACAGCGGACGCGCATTGTGACATATGATGTCGTTGACACACATCGCGACACAGTCGATGCCGACCGTATCGTGGCGTCCGGTGAGAAACGCGAGCTTCAGCTTGGTGCCGACTCCATCAGTGCCCGCCACCATCACGGGCGCGCGCATGCGCTTCAACTGATCAAGGGCGATTATCGCGCCGAACCCGCCGATGCCGCCGATCACACCGGACGTAGGGGTGCGCTTCGAGATATTCCGAAAAAGCGGAACGAGCCTTTCCTTTAAACCGAGATCGACGCCGGCCTGCTGATAGGTGAGTTTCCCCATCGCTCAGGCTCGACGCGCAACGGCGAGCGCCCGCCACGCCTGTTTGCCACCGGAATACACGGTGAGTCCCTCCCGGTAACGCAGCAATTCCAAGCTTCCGAGCAACTCGCGCAGTTCATAATGCTTGAGCAGGAAGCGTGGGTTGCGCGGATGGCCGCTGGCCGCTTGATCGATCAAAAACGTATCGAACAGCAGCACTCCGCCCGGTTTCAGCGATTCAATCAGGAATGGGACCATCGCGCGATCCAGATAACTCACATTGATGATCACATCGAAGCGGCGGTACTGAAAGGCGAAGCCCTTTTCAAGATCGCTCACGACCGTGGTGATCGCGAGTCCTTCGGCTCTCGCGACGGTTGCAAGCGCGCTCATCGCGGTGACGGAAAAATCAGTGGCAATCACCCGGAAGCCGGCACGCGCCAGCGCCATCGCGTTACGTCCCATCTCCGCCGCCACGTCGAGCGCGATACCACGCGGCAACAACGGCATCATCTCGACTAAGGAGGGTTCGGGCTCGCCGACCGCCATTCCCGCGCGGAAACGCTCTTCCCACGTCGCGCGCCTATCTTTATTTTCGTTCGCTCTCATCATATCGCCCGTGCCAAGGTTAAAACGTCGACGCGGCGGGCTCCTGCTTCGAGCAACGTGCGGGCGCATTCGTCAGCGGTGGCCCCGGTCGTCATCACGTCGTCGACCAGCAGCACGCGGCAATTGGCGATTCGTTTGGATCGCCTGATCGCGAAAGCGTGTCTGACGTTAAGCCGGCGCTGATGATGATCCTGAGAAGTTTGCGGCGTTGTCGCGCGCACGCGCACCAGGTTGCTCACGTCCATCGGTCGCCGTATCCGGCGCGCGACCGCGGTCCCTAACAGGGCCGCTTGATTAAAGCCGCGCCAGCGCAGGCGCCCGCGATGGAGCGGTACGGGGATGATCACGTCGTAGTCGTTACCGGCCAGCGGTACGGTTTCCCCAAGGCATTCCGCCAACGCGCGAGCCAGCGACTGATCGAGGCCGTACTTATGCCGGCGAATCATCGAGGGCACGGTCTGCAGTTCTTCACCGCTGTTCGGCCGGTAACGCGCGACGGCGCGCGCGGTGCTGAAATGGGGCGGCGACTTGGCGCATTGAACACACCATGTCGGGCCTTCCGTCGCGCCGGGCAGCGGAATGCCGCAGATTTCACACCACGGCTCGTTCATCCGTTCGATTCGCGCCAGACATCGCGCACAGAGACGCCTATTCGTGTCGGGCGGCTGGCGCTCGGCACAGGCGGCACATCGCGGCGGATAAAGAAAATTGAGCACGTGATCAAACATCGGAAGCCCTGGAAATAGAAATGAAGACTTGGACGGCCAAACTCAAGTGGCTTGATGTGGCTGTCTTCATGTTTAAAAAGTGGCCTCGCGATGGCTACGATTCGCGCATTTCTGTGGTATAGAAGGCGCATGGACGCACCGCTCAAAGGAATCAGGGTCATCGATTGGACGATTTGGCAACAGGGACCAGTGGCAACCACGATGCTCGCCGACATGGGCGCCGAGGTCATCAAGATTGAGGAACGCGATAAAGGCGACCCCGGCCGCGCGATTTTCGCCATTGGCGGGTCCGCCGCGACCTCAAAAGGAGGCAGTCATAATTTTTATTTTGAAGCCAATAACCGCCATAAGAAAAGTATCACGCTCGACCTGAGCAAGCCCGACGCGCGTGAAGTGGTCTATAAGCTCGCGGCCAAAAGCGACGTGTTCGTGCAGAATTTCCGCAAAGGCGTGGCGGGACGTTTGGGACTCGGCTACGAGGAGTTGCGCAAACACAATCCCAAGCTGATTTACGCCAGCTCCTCCGGCTACGGTCCGCACGGACCCGACAGCGGCGAACCGTCGTTCGATTACCTCGCGCAGTCACGCTCGGGCATCATGAATATTGCCAGCGTCACCAGTGACGAACCCATCTATCTTACCGGCGGAATCGCGGATCAGATGGGCGCGATCATGCTGGCCTACGGCGTGATGAGTGCGTTGGTGGCGCGCGAACGCCACGGCGTTGGCCAGGAGGTCAACGCGTCACATCTCGGTTCGATGATCGCTCTGCAGGGTCTCAACGTTTCGAGCCGTACCATCCTGGGTCATGAGTTCCCGCGCAACACGCGCGATGACGCCTACAATCCGCTGTGGAATCATTACAAGTGCGCCGATGGCAAATGGTTAAGCCTCGGCATGCTGCAAACCGACCGCTATTGGAAGGATTTCTGCAAAGCCGTCGGCATCGAGGAACTGACCGACGATGAGCGCTTCAACGATATCAGGACGCGCGGGCGCAATCATCGCGAACTCGTGCAGATTCTCGACGGCTTGTTCGCGACTAAGACACGTCCGGAATGGCTCAAAATTCTAAAGGAAGGTGGCGACTTCATTTACACCGTCGTCAACCGTATCGACGATTTGCCCAACGACGAACAAGTGCTGGCCAACGGCTATATCGTCGATTATGAGCATCCGGAGATCGGGCCGACCAAGCTCGTCGGCGTGCCCGTGATTCTCAGCGAAACACCCGGCGAGGCGCGTGGCCGGGCGCCCGAACTGGGTGAAAACACCGAGACGATCCTTACCGAACTACTCGGCTATAGCTGGGAGGATGTCGCACGCTTGCATGAGTCGGGCGTTATCTGAAACGGCGGCGAAAACCCGCACGATGGGGGCAATTCCATGAGCTTGACGGGGACACTGGAAGATCGCGAGCAAATTCGCGAGTTGTATGCGCGTTATGCGCATACGGTCGATCATGATCAGTTTCCCGCGTGGGTGAAATGTTTCACCGAGGACGGTACGTTTGAAAGTCCAATCTTCGGCAAGCATTCGGGTCCGCGAGGACTGTTGAAATTCACCGCGCTGTACAAGGAATCAATGGGCGGGGCGCGAGTGCGCCACGTCATGAGCAACGTCCTGTTCGAGGTGGACGGTGAGCGCGCCACCGGCAGTTGCTATCTCAGCTATTATCATTGCAAAGAGGGCAAGGTCTCGCTGGCGGCGCTGGGACGCTACGATGACCGCCTGCGCAAGATCAATGGCGAATGGCTGTTCGAGAGCCGCCAGGTGACAATCGACGGCCACGCATAGCGGGCCGAATCGGAAAATTGTCGGAGTTACATGGTCGCGCTGGTGTCTGGTTTCAAACGCAGACGTTTCAGCACGGCGCGCAAATCGGAAGCCAGCGGCGCACTGACGCGGACGCGTTCATTTTGGGGCGTGATGAATTCGAGCTCCGCCAAATGTAACCAGAAGCGGCCTTCCGCCAGTCCTTCCAGTGGCGGACCGCCGTAAAGCTGGTCACCCGCCAACGGAAAGCCTTCACTCGCCATATGCACGCGTATCTGATGCCGCCGTCCCGTGCGCGGCTTCACTGTCACGTGTGTAAATCCTCCAACTTGCTCCAGCGGCTCAATCACTGTGGCGGCGGCCCGCGCGACACTCGCGAGCATACGGCCACCGCTGCTGTCAGGATTGAGCGCGACCATCTTGCGGCGATTCTTGGGGCTATGCGCGATCGGGCGCGCGATCTCGATGGGCGCCATCAGGGTTCCGACAATCAACGCCTCGTAAATCCGTGAAGTGCGGCCGTCGCGAATGTCCGCGCGCATCATGGTCAGCGTCGCGGCATCGCGAGCGATCATGAGCGCGCCGGAGGTGCCGTTGTCCAACCGATGCACGAGGCCGCCTTCGAGTGGATTGTTCCCGGCTGCCGCAACCTCCGGATAACGTGCGACGGCCGCATTAATGACCGTTCCAGTTTCTCCCGCGCGGATCGGATGGCACGGCATCAGCGGTGGCTTATCGACCACCAGGACATTCCGGCCCTCGTAGAGAACCGTCACCTCACCGTCGGGCACAATCGCGCACGTCGTGGGATGCGCGGCCACCTCGACGTGATCATGCTGACCAACGATCGCGCTTTTACGACATCGCTGGCCGTTGAGCAGCACTTCCCCCTGAGCGATGAGATCGCGCGCACTTCGCCGTGAACCGGCGATTCCGGTGCGCACCAGGTAACGGTCGAGACGCTCGTCAACTCTGCTTGGCGCGGTCACGCAATCATTTGCCTGAGGGCGCGTTCCGCCGGGGGCCGGCCGGGGTATGCGACCACTCAATTATCGGAAATCCCGTAACGTACCCAGCCTTCGATCTGCTTGAAAAAACCGGCAAAGGGGTTTTCGTTGGGCGCCGGCACGAAGAAGCACTTGCGCATGTAATCAAGCGCTCCTGAATAATGCTCGAAGCCTTTGCTCAGTTCTTCGAACATCAAAAAGCCCGGACGATAAAGCGAGACGTCGAGTTCCGACACCATCCGGTACGAGCGCGCTCCCTCTTCAAGATAGAAGTTCAAATAACCGCCGCGTTCGACAAAACGCCGGAACAGTCCCGACATGAACAGCGTATAATCACCCACGTACTTGCGCACCGCCCGCTCACCCACCGCGCGCATCTCCCGCTGTTCCGCCAGCGGGGTGAGCTGCGAGAGCATCATTTCAACCACGCTCTTGAGCCGCCGTCCCTCGGCGTCGCGCAAAGCAAGCCAGCGGTCGGAGCGGCTGAAGTCAGCTAGCACCGTGGCGAGGTATTCAGCGATTTGCTGGTCGCCGACGCCAAGCTGATCGAAGCTTTGACGGACCATAGTGAGGAAGAAGTCTCTGAGTCTCTCCGAAGATGATCGCTCAACCCGCATACAGGTCTCCAATCCTTCTCGAAGTCGTCGCGTAAGCTCCCTATATCGATAATCTTAGCGGCTTGACGGTGATGGCGCCATTTCAATCAGGTCCGTGGTCTTATCAATGCCGAGGGAGTTGCGCCCGATCGCTGCCATTGGGCGCGGCGAACTTATGCCGGTAAGCGGGAAATTGCCGCCATGACGCCCATAACAACAGCGCCAGCACGATCAGCGCCGTCATCACGTCGGCCACTCCCAATCTGATCGCTCCAGCCGCCCATCTCGTCCGCCATCGCATGTGCTTCCTCATCTAGGGGCGCCCGATCATCAACCCTCCGCCGCGTGCAAGGCTGAGCGAACCGCCCCGCGTTTGGCCTTCAACGGCAATCCGAACAAGCGTCGGAGCTCGCGGCCGGTCTGCGATTTGTCGTTCGACGCGATACTCAGGGGGTCGCCGGTAGCGACGATTCGTCCGCCTTCGTCACCGCCGCCAGGACCGAGGTCCACCACGTAATCAGCGTGGGCGATGAATTCGAGGTTATGCTCGATCACCACCAAGGTGTTGCCGTCAGCCGTAAGCCGCCCCAGCACACGCAACAAACGCCTTATGTCCGACGAGGCCAAGCCCGTGGTCGGTTCGTCGAGCAAGAACATGCGGGGCAATATTTTGCCGTGCGTATCGGACGCGGGCGGTTCAAGATCGGCCAGCAGAAAGCGGGCAAGCTTCAGCCGTTGCGCTTCACCGCCGGATAAGGTTGAGGTCGTTTGTCCAAGTTGCAGATATCCGAGGCCAACCGCACTCAGCGGTTCCAGGCGCTTGACAATCGCGGGAAAACGCTCGAAGAACGCGCGGGCCTCATCACTCGTGAGATCAAGCACCTCGCTGACGTTCCGCTCCTGGAACCGGATCGCGAGGATATGGCTCTGGAAGCGGCGGCCGTCGCACACCTCGCA
>JBOHWM010000215.1:0-9233 GCA_050736555.1 Binataceae bacterium (SeqCode) | reverse complement strand
CTGCTGGGCACGAGCGCGTTGAGCAAACGATATTTCCCACGAAAATGAAGCCCTCTAAGTGCACCCACCAGAAAATCGGGAACGCTTAACATCCGCCGCTCAGGAAGCCTCCGACTCCAGCGCTGTGTGCCCGCAGGCCCGCAATAGTGTGAGTTATATCGAACTGTTCACGATACAGGTGGCGCGCCGACACTTGCATCCGCCGGCGCAAGGATTCATCGACCAGAAGGCGTATCACCGCCGCACGCATCGCATCGGCGTCGGCGTCGTTGACCGCGATCGCACCCGCGCCATCGCGCCATAATGATTCGCTCAGACTGCCAAGATTCGTAACCGCCGCACGGCCATGGGCCAACACCGCCATCATGGTGCCGCGCCGCGTATCGACCCCATCCGGATACGGCTGCAGCATCACGTCACATGCGCTCAGCACGTATGACAAACGCGCCGGCTCCAACCGGCCGGTCGCATGCACGCGCGCTTTCAGATCGGAATGCGCATCCAATAAGCGCGAGCGAAAGGTCACGCTGTCGCGGCCGCTCAACAGCAACGTCAATTTCCGCTGCTCACGCATCACGACGGGAATCACATCCATCAGGGTCCGTGCAATATCCGCTCTATACGTGCCGAAGTGGCCCAGAATGAGGCCGTCGTCATTCGCGTAACGGCGGCGGACCGCGGCGATCACGCAGCGATTTTCTGCCACCGGAATGTTGCTCGGTACGGGTAGCCAGATGAATTCGAACGGACGCGCCAGCAGCGGTTTCAGGCGTTCCTGCCATGCTGAAGATGCGACGAAAATACGATCCGCCGATCGCGCCGCCAGCATCGCCATGACCCGCTGCACGATGCCAAGCAGGTTGTGCCGGACAGGTTGCCCGTGGCGGATCGGAAACGCCACTTCATGGAACATCACATCGATCGGAACACGACGACGATGGGCGTAGAGCCAAATGCAAAACGGCAAGTTCATCGCTCCTAGGCCAAACGCATGCGGTGCGTATTGCACAAGCAGGCGCGACTCGTGTGAATCGGCAAGCTCACGTGACAGCGGTGCAAGGTTGGGACCCAGATGGCCCGGCCTACGATGCAATTCGACGCCGTCATCGGACAAATTCGGCTGACCGGAGACCGGAGTCCAGACGTGGACCTGGTCGCCGGCGGCGGCAAGCGCGAGCGCGACCAGGCGCGAATAATCAGCGACACCGCCGTTATCAGGCGGATATTCGCCCGTAATCAGATGCCAACGCATTAAGGCTGATCGATTATCGCGCCGAACCTCTTCGGGTGCGCCGCCAATTGAGAGTCAACCATAGCCGGGCCGTGAGCAAGCGGCTTTCGGCTGCTGAAGCAATCCGCGTTCGGAAGCTCCCGCAAACTGATTTTCGAACCGCCGTAATCAAACCATCGAACCACCCGGGCGCAGTCGCGGTAGCCATCAAGCGTATGATACGGAAGGCCACACTTCTCCCCCAGGAACTGTCCCCATATTCCCTCGGGCAAATCGAGCACCCCCAAAAAGAAGACACGTCCGCCACGTTCGCGTTCAAGTTGGATGCGGCGCTTAAGAATGCCGCTGGTCACACTTCCGTTAATACTAGCGGAGGTCACGAGGTTGAAATTATTTCCGTGCCCGTCATTCCAAAACGTCACATAGAGGAGTGATATGGAATCCCACCCCGAGATAAGCAAATCGCGCGGTCCAATGCTCTGTCTCACTTCACGCGCCTGCACCAGGTAAGGTGTCGGCCTGATCGCGTCCCGCACGGCTATCGTGAAATTCACCATAACTATCAGTGACGCGGCGACCAATACGGACAAGGCAATGCCCGCGCGACGCGCCCGCACCATTTCCAATCTATCGGACACGACGATGCTCGACGTGACAAGGATGCATGCAAGCGGCTCAAGCCACAGTTTGTCATAGACTGGATCCCAGACTGCCAATGGCACGAACGTAAAGGCTATTCCCGCACCGCAGCATGCGAGCGCCAGGCGGCGCCTTTCACTCAACGAGCGCCATCGGCGCGCTGCCGACCATATCAACCAGATAGCAGCGGCAGCGACTATCCCGCTCGCCAGCAACGCCGTAATCAATGAAGTGCCACCCGCGCTGAACAGCGATCGGATTCCATGATACGGCTGCGGCAGGCATGGCAGCAGACTGCCAGCGAGTCCAACTGGAATGTTGACGACCTTGGCGATAGTCACACCGCCATACACTCGTGGTTCGCCGCCAGGTTGCAACAGCGCCGCAACCAGGTTTCGAAACCCATGAATACCCGACAGTCTGTAGGAGACTCCGTAAATCGAGAGAATGCCCAATACGTATCCAGCACAAAACCACGCGATTCGTTTGGCTGCAAGATATGACGCGGCGCGTGGCCGAGGCATGCCTGGCAACCCCCAAATCATCAGCACTAGGGCCGGAGCGATCAGTACCATGCTCTCGTAAGTTGCCATCGCAAATGCAAGCATGAATCCGCCTGCGATGCTGACCCATGAGCGCCGGTGGGCGAGAGAAAACATCACGACCAGCACGCTCAGAAACGCCCAAAAAAGCCCCATGATGGGCTCCGCCGCGTTAGTGGCATGAAGTACGAAGGCCCTGGAAAAGGCGAAGATAGCCGTGAAAACGATTGCTATTTCAATCTTGTCGGTTACCGTGTGAATAACCGCAAAGAGCATCGCCACACAACACGCCGCGGCGAGCGCATTCATGGTTTGCGCTTGCGCAATGAAGTCAAACGGATTTGTCGCGCGGAAGCCGGCTAACGATAAACAGTCCGTCCAGGCGCGCACGTCGACAAAATATAATAGATGATTGTTTCCGTCTATGAACCATTTCGGTGATTGATAGACTTGAAGCGCTCTGATCGCGCCGTCCACATCCAGATACTGCGATGTGCGCAGGGAGATAAACACAACTGCGGAAATGGCGAATGCCGCGAGGATAAATGGCAACCGATTGCCCACATCTGATGCATTAAGTCCATTGAGTCCGCCGCGAAATACCGAACCGGGTTCGCCGGTCGAATTCGCAACAGTGTTCACTTCGCGCGCTCGACGATATATCAAGTTCAACCGCCAGCGGCGAGCGCGACCAAGCGCGAATAATCAGCGACGCCACCGTTGTCAGGCGGATATTCGCCGATAATCAGATGCCATATCATCTTTCTGTCCGGGTGCGCCCGAAAGACCGCCGATGCATGCGCGTCAGGCGAACTAGATGACGCCTCTTCCACAGTCACGCGCCTGCTAACTTCGATAGAAAGTGCCGCCACGCGCACCCTCCCCCATTCCCCTCTTCCATCATCGACCTGACCATTGAGTCCACGGCTTTAATCAAGACTCCAGATCACCATGCCGGCGCCTCTCATAATGCCGCTTACTGCTGATGGCCGCCCTCAGCACTGGATCCCGCGTAGGCGTCGAGGCAGCGGCGCACCACTGCCGGCCAGATGAATGTATCGAGGACACGCCGGCGCCCCGCTTTACCCATCACGGCGGCGTGTTCGGGATTAGCCAGCAGCCACGCGATCTTCTCGCGCAACGCCAGGATATCATTGGGCGCCACGATAAAGCCGTTCACCCCGTCCTCGACGATCTCCGGCATGCTGGCAACGTCGGTGCATATGACGGGTGTGCCGCAGGCCATCGCTTCAAGCAAGGTTTGTCCCAGCAATTCGGGCGTGCGCGTTTCTTCTCCATACATGGTCTTGTACACGCTGGGCAGCACGACACAGGATGCGCGGCGGTAGGCCTCGACCAACGCGGCATCGTCACAATTATGGCGGAACTTTACGCAGCGGCCATTGGCGAGTTCACGCAAATCGCGCAGATAGCGCTGGTCACATGGCGGCCCGATAATTTCCAATTGGCAATTTCCGGCCATCGCCTCAATTAGATAGTTCACACCCTTGTGGGGTAGCAATCTGCCAACGAATAGCACTGTCGGTTCACGTGCGATTGAGTGATCCGGAAAAAACTTGCCGATATCCACCCCACCCAGAATCACGCGCGCGCGCGACTGCCCGTCATGCCGGTACAGCTTGCGGCTGTACTCACTCACATGAAGATGACCGTGATACCAACGATCGGTCGCAACATAGGCCGACACGTCCCAGCCGCCGCCGCCCAAATCCGTGACAAACACGCGCCGGTTTGAAAGCCGGCATGCCGCCGCCGCGATAGTACTGGCAAGCACGTGCTGCTGATGGCAATGCACCACGTCGGCGCGCGCGATTTCACGGAGGATCGCGAGCGAAACGGGGTTATTCCGCTGGCCGCGCACATACCAGGGATTACCGATCACACGGATTTCGAGCGCGCCGGCGGTTTCGCTGCGATTCCGCGATCCAAACGTCAGCATCCGAGTCGGGACTTGCCCGGCCATATGACGCGCCAGTTCGAAGACGTAGCGTTCGGCGCCGCCGATAACGCCCTCGCTGTCGAACAGCGCCGGCACGATATGCAGAACGCGCATTCCCTCAATGCACATCCGCGAACACTCGGCGCGGATTCAGCGGGCGCATTCTTTGACCACTTCCAGCTCGCAGTAGATAAACCAAGCGGGAAAAATCCAGGACCAACGCCGCTCGTACTCGCGCGGCCATCGATTGGCGATGCGCCATACGAGCTTATTCAGCAAGGTTGGCGCGAACACGATGTCGGTGGCCCGGCGCCGGAAGCGACAATTGGTGTAAAAATCAAATTCCGTCTCGGCGGTGAAGTATTCAAAGCTGCGCGCGGTGAACGCATGCCGATGAGTGGGATCGGCAAAGGTGTTGGAACATGAGAAATGCGGCACGGTGATGCGCACAATCGCCGCGTCCCGGCATACGCGATGAATCTCATTCATTACGCCAACGATATTGTCGCAATGCTCGATAACGTCGTTGGCGAATACTTCGTCGAACTGATCGTCTTCGAACGGCCACGGCATCCGATTAAGGTTGTGGGCCACATCGGGATTGACATCGGCGCACATGTCAACATTGACTGCGCCGCTAATCAGTTTGCGCCCACAACCCAGATTAAGCTTCGAGCTTTGCGTCATTCGGGCTGTTAGCGCGGCTTGAGGCGATATTGCGAACCCGCCGAACCCCTTTACCCAGGCTTACAATCATCCTGCGGACGTTCTTCCGGTGGAGCAGTCGCTTAAGAATCGCGGGTCGAAGCGCATAGGACGGTTGCGCGCATATTGAGCGGAGCATACTGGCGAGCGCCGCACAGGGTTCCGCATGGTCCAGTTGGTGCGTCGCCCTGGCAACAAAGAGCGCCGCGCGATAGCCATTGGCTGTACGAACCAGGGCACGAGCGCGTCGGCCGTAACGCGCGCGAATCAAACGCACCCAGATGTGATGGCCTTCCTCGTACTTTTCCGCGAGTTCAGATGCGGGGGTCTCATGGTACAAAACCAGCGGCACTGGCACATATTCGAATTTTCCGCACTCGCGAGCTAGCAACCACATATAGTGGTCTTCGCCACCAGGCCGCCGGAATTCTTCGCGGAATCCCCCGCAACGACGGAAGATATCGCCCCGCATCACCACCGCGCTGGGGATAATCTTCCATCTCCCATTACTCAGATCGCGCAATGAAGGCGCGCCGGAGTGAGAGGTAGGGCGCATTTCTTCGCCGGATTCCTGTACGGGAACCAAGTCGCAGAAGGCCATCGCCGCATTTGTATTGCGGTCGAGCGCCGCCACGAGACTGCTCAGATATATCGGCAGCCATCGGTCATCGGCATCGAGAAAGGCCAGGTATTCGCCGCCAGCGATTGCGGCCGCCGCGTTGCGCGCGGAGGCCGGTCCCCGATTCTCCTGCCTGATTGTGTGAATCCGCGCACCGTATCTTGCGATCACTTCCGCGGTGCTGTCGGTCGAACCATCGTTGACGACAATGATTTCGTGGCCGTCGAAATCCTGCGCAAAAGCGCTATCGATCGCCGCGCCAACCGTCGCCGCGCCGTTGTAAACGGGAATTATGATTGATACGCGAACGATGTCAGTCAACCTCGGCTGACCGTCGGCGCCAGTCGATCGCCATTGCCTTATCGGGACAGCGGCGCCTCATCGTACCGCTCGCAGTATCCCCTGTTCCGCACGCTCCGGGTAATACGACAAACTTTGCGGAAAAAAGAACGTCCGAGTCAGCTCGCGGCCAGGCGGCGGCGAAGAAATCTCGCGACTTGGCTGGTAAACGCGCGCACTGAGCGCAGCCGGTGGTCCGCGGCTAGAACCCATCGAGGATGGCCCTCATGTTCGATCGCGAACTTCTCCAACTCGGCGGCGATTGCCACAGGCGAGTGGATATTCAATTCGGAATATGTGAATTCCTCTTCCCAGTATAGCCATTGAACCCGGCGATCCTCCGGAAGTCTCTTTAAATAGCGCGGAGGAAAGGAAAATCGCCAGTGGCTGTGGATAGTATGATATTTCATCAGAAATGAGACATGGCTATCCGCTATATCCACCAGCCATCGATGGTGCGACCAGCCAACGAGATTTGGTTCAATCCCACGGCACGATTCGGCTAGCCGGGAGGGAACTTCGATATATCCGCGCTTGCCAACCCGCACGATCTCCGCACAAACCCATAACGGGTCGCGAATGTCCTCGAGCGTATGCGAGCAGATGACGAAATCGATTTCTTTGTCTTTGAATGGGAATGGCGTTTTGTCGCAAAGATCGCGCTGAATCCAGGTTTCCTTGCAAAACCATTCGCGAGCCCCGCCTTGTGCCGGAGCGAACCATCCACGCTTGCTCGCCAGCTTCGGATCGCTGAAGTAACCACGCGTCTCGTAAGGTTCGGCATCAATGACGTAGTTGGCACGATTGAACGGCCGCGCCCAACCGCCAATGTCGAGAACCAAATCGCGATCATTGACCAAGCCGAGTATCTTAAGCTCGCTGGGGCCGTGCACTTTAGGCGATCTTTCTCCGGCGGAACATTTTTGACAGCCCGGCGAGATTCTCAGCGCGAGCGAAGCGGACCAGGTTGCGCGGCTCGAAAAAGAAAGACGGACGATACCGGATAGTTTTCGCAAGGCTGCGGCTGGCTCCGAGCCAATCTCGCTGTCTCGCCTGTATCATGGCCTTCGCGAAGAAAACGTGCGCGAACATCGCGCGGGAGTTCCGGATCAAGGGCGCGCCGCGAGCGGCAAAGCGTTCGCGCACAAGCCGTTCGAAGATGATCAAGCCGGGTTCGTATTTGTCGCCAACTTCGATTATGGGCGGTTCTCGATAAAGCGCCAGCGGCTCAGCGATATGGGTAAACTCGGCATATTCGCGTGCAACCAACCACATATAGGGATCCTCGCCGAAATTCCGCCCGAACTCCTCACGAAATCCGTTAACCGCATCAAACAGGCTGCGTCGTATGACGGCCACAGTCGGTATGATTGGCCAGCCTTGGCACAACATATCGGTCATCGAGGGCGCACGCTCCGCTCGCACGATCCCTATTTGCCTGCCGATTGCATCAACACGAATGAAATCCGAAAACGATAATCCCGCGGCAGGATTTTGTTCGAGCGCGGCAACGGCTTTTAGCAATTTACCGTCAAGCCAGATATCGTCGGCGTCGAGAAACGCCAGGTATTCGCCGCCAGCGATTGCGGCAGCGGCATTGCGGGCGGCGGCGACTCCGCGATTTTTCTGGCTGACCACACGAATGCGCGAGCCATATCCAGCCAGCACTTCCGCCGTTTCATCAGTGGAACCATCGTTGGTGACGATAATCTCCTGGCCGTCGAAGTCCTGCGCCAGCGCACTATCAATCGCGGCGCCAACGGTCACCGCCCCGTTATAAACGGGTATGATGGTGGATACGCGCGGCGTCACGCCCGTCCCTCCGTTCCTTCAATCAGCCTCCATCTGGCGGCACAAAACACGGAGCCGAAAACGGGCGGTGGTAGTTGCCCCGTACCGGTCACATCGGCGGGCAGGACCTCGAACGAAAGCGCGTCGAAAATGACGTCGATATCCGAACCGGCGTCGCCCAGCCACAAATCGATTACGTAGCTGCCCGGCAGCAGCGGAACGTGATCAATGGTGCAAACGACAATCGCATGGGTCAGCGGTTTGCAAGTGGCGAGTTGCGAATAATACCGATCGCTCACGGCAAATACCGGCACGCCCTGGATCGTGCGCACGGTGCAACCCAACACCGGCCGCAGCGGTGACGGGGTGTCGTATTCGACTCGAATCTCCATCGCCTCGCCCATTCTCACCATCCCGGGCGGTGCGTCTCCACTGGATTGCACTTCCACTCGCTTCATGATCGGCGTCGAGTCGGCGGTGCGGCCCGGATGCGTGACCAGTGAGCACCAGCCGGAGCCGGGCGCGAGCTCGGTTGCCAGGTAACGCGCGATAATGTCGGCGGGTTTGCCACGGGCCTCGATGCGGCCGGACTTGATCAAAATGCAGGAGCCGCACAGCGACTCTATCGACGCCATGTTGTGGCTGACGAACAAAACGGTGCGACCGTGGCGCGCCACCTCGCCTATTTTTCCCAGGCATTTTTTCTGAAACACGGCGTCGCCGACCGCCAGCACTTCATCCACGAGCAAAATCTCGGGCTCCAGATGGGCGGCCACGGCGAATGCGAGGCGCACGTACATTCCGCTCGAATAGCGTTTGACGGGAGTGTCAACGAAGCGTTCCAATTCCGCGAAAGCGACGATCTCGTCGAATTTGCGCGTGATCTCGGCGGCGCGCATACCCAGAATCGCGCCGCTCAGATAAATATTGTCTCGACCACTTAATTCAGGATGAAAGCCGGTGCCGACTTCGAGCAGGCTGCCGACTCGTCCGTGAAGCTGGGCGCGTCCGGTGGTCGGCTCGGTGACACGCGAGAGGATTTTCAGCAAGGTCGATTTGCCGGCGCCATTGCGCCCGATGAGCCCCATCACCTCGCCTTGCTTAACCTCGAAGCTGACTTCGCGCAACGCCCATATGTGGCTATGCTTCGGGCGCGGCGCGCGGCCGTTGCGCATGAGCGCGCCGACTGATCGAAACGGCGCCTTGCTCCATCTGACAATACTCTCGCGCAAGGTCTGATAACGTTCGCGCTCGCCCAGGCGGTAACGTTTGCCCAGGTTCTCGACTTTGATCATCGATGTCATTTGATAACGCGACTCGCAGACTCGCCTGCTCGCTTTCGCCTCCGGCTTCGCCAAGGAAGCTCTGCATAACTCTCGTGTTGTCATTCCGAGCGCAGCGAGGAAT
>JBOHWM010000214.1:0-2177 GCA_050736555.1 Binataceae bacterium (SeqCode) | reverse complement strand
CTTCAAACGCGTCGACATTATAGTGTACGTCGGCAATTCTGATAACATCTACGATATACGCCGGGCCAAAACTCTCCAGCAACGCGGTCTTCACGATTTACATTCCGTCACCAGCGGCGGCGTCTGGGGACTGGACCGCGGTTTCTGCCAGATGATCGGCGGCGAACTCGAGGTGGTGAAGCATCTGGACCCGATTTTCGCAACACTCGCACCGCCGATCGAGTCGGCCCCGCGGACGCCGGGACGCGAGCGAATGGGCGCGAGCACGGCCGAGCACGGATATCTGCATTGCGGGCCCAATGGCGCGGGCCATTTCGTCAAAATGGTGCACAACGGCATCGAGTACGGCATCATGGCGGCCTACGCCGAAGGCATGAACATCCTGCGCAAAGCCAACGTCGGCAAGCAGCACCATAGCGAGGATGCTGAGACCACGCCGCTGCGTAATCCCGAACTTTATCAGTACGATTTGAATCTTGGCGAAATTGCCGAAGTATGGCGCCGTGGCAGCGTAATTGCGTCGTGGCTGCTCGACCTCACCGCGAGCGCGCTGCTGGGCGATCCCCAGCTCGCGAAGTTCGCTGGCCGCGTGTCGGATTCAGGCGAGGGACGCTGGACGATCGAGGCGGCGATTGATGAAGGTGTACCGGCTCCGGTGCTGACGATGGCCCTGTACGAGCGCTTCAGCTCGCGCGACGCGGCGGGTTTCGCCGACAAGCTGCTGTCGGCGATGCGCTACGAGTTCGGCGGTCATTTGGAAAAGAAGAGCTGAACTCGATCCTTAACGCAGCTCGCGGACTCGCCTGCTCGGCTGCACTTCGTTCCGCCTAGTGTTTTTTACTCAGGGTGTTGAGGCTGGTTAGATATGCAATCCTGATGATCACGTTTTTCCCAACACCCTGTCAGGAGATTTCATGAAAGCGACCAGAATATTACATCAAGCCGGCCAAAGCTTATGGCTCGACAATATCACGCGGGCGTTGCTCAATAGTGGCGGCCTCAAACGTTATATTGACGAATCGTCACTGACCGGGCTCACTTCCAATCCGACCATCTTCGACCGTGCGATCAAGAACAGTAAAGACTATGACGACGATATTGTAAAAAAGGCTTCGTCGGGACTCGAAGGCGAAGCGCTGTTCTTCGAGATGGCGCTGGAGGATCTGCGGCGTGCCGCGGATCTGTTCGCCCCGGTGCATCAGAGGACCAACGGCGTTGACGGCTGGGTCTCGCTGGAGGTTTCACCCAAGCTTGCCTTTGATACCGCCGCGACCGTCGCCGCAGTCAAGGATCTGTATCGGCGCGCGGCGCGTCCGAATTTGTTTTTAAAAATTCCCGGCACCCGTGAAGGGACCCCGGCGATTGAAGAGGCGATCTTCGCGGGCGTACCGGTCAACGTCACGCTGTTGTTTTCGCGCGAGCAATATCTCGCCTCCGCGCAGGCGTATATCCGCGGAATTGAACGCCGGTTGGAAGCCGGCCTCAATCCGCACGTCGGATCAGTCGCTTCGATTTTCGTCAGCCGCTGGGACGTTGCGGTCGCGTCAAAGGTGCCCGCCGCGCTGCACGATCGTCTGGGTATCGCGATGGCGAAGCGCGTCTACAAGGCGTATCGCGAACTGCTGGCCTCGGACCGCTGGCTGCGGCTGCTCAACTTCGGTGCGCGCTCGCAACGTATCCTGTGGGCTAGCACCGGTACCAAGGATCCCAAAGCGTCCGACGTGCTTTATATCAAATCGCTGGCCGCGCCCCATTCGATCAACACCATGCCCGAGAAGACGCTGCATGCGCTGGCCAACCATGGCGAGATTGGCGCGATGCTGCCGCACGACGGCGGCAACGCGGAAGGCGAGTTGGCCGAATTCACGCGCGTCGGCGTCAACCTTGACGAGTTGGCGGAACAGTTGCAGCGCGAAGGCGCGGCTTCATTTGTCAAATCATGGGATGATTTGCTCGCCTGCCTGATCGAAAAGAGCACCAGGCTCAAACAGGCAAGCTGAGCGCACCAGCGGAGCCGAAGGCGGAGCGAACACGCGAGTCTTAATTAGGCCGAAGGGTCGCGGATTCGCCCGCCCCACGGAGCTGCGTTCATATCAGGATGCCGGAGTCGAGGAATCGGAGTTTGCGCTGAGCGCAGTCGAAGCGCGACGTGAGGAGGATTCATGGCAGCGAAGAGC